>NZ_MPOB01000014.1 GCF_002148795.1 Oceanibaculum nanhaiense
AGACGCGGGAGAGTAGGTCGCTGCCAGATCTTCCAAGCACGCTTCCGTACAGGAACATGCCGATCCCGGCCCAATACTGGGACCCGATACAGGGGCCAGCAGCAGCAACAGGCGCCGCATCGACCCTCTCACGAGGGTGATCGAGGCGCCGGCAGAACCTCCCACACACCATGTCCACTTCACGCTCCCGACGCTGCCTCCAATACCCACACAGTTCCAGGCAGCAGACTGGGAACAGCCACAAAACTTCGCCGGCACGCAAAACCAGCATGCCCGGCCACCACCACACCCGGCGCGGGGTGGAGCAGCCCGGTAGCTCGTCAGGCTCATAACCTGAAGGTCGCAGGTTCAAATCCTGCCCCCGCAACCAACATTAAGCCCGCAAGATCAATGTCTTGCGGGCTTCGTCATGTCCGGGGTTTGGCCCTGTTCTGCGGCCATGGAAGCGCCATGGAAGCACACGGAAGAGGAAAGGGGCGGGTGTGTCCGATGGGATGGTGCTTTCCGGATTGCCGAGTTTGAGGGAGCGCCAAGGGCACGGCTGAAGCTGCGGGACAGGATCGGGCACCCCGCCCCGCAGATTTCTCAGCTGGTGATGAATCCCAGGATGTCGGCGTTCAGCACATCGGCGTTCACTGTCAGCATCCCGTGCGAAAGACCGGGATAGGTCTTCAGCGTGCCCTTCGGCAGCAGCTTGACCGCTTTCTGAGCCGAGGCGGCGATCGGAACGACCTGGTCGTCCTCACCATGCAGCACCAAAGTCGGCACGGTGATCGCCTTGAGGTCCTCGGTCTGGTCGGTTTCCGAGAAGGCCTTGATGCCGTCATAGTGCGCCTTGGCGCTGCCCATCATGCCCTGGCGCCACCAATTCTGGATCACGCCTTCATGGACCGTGGCACCGTCGCGGTTGAAGCCATAGAACGGGCCCGCCGGGACGTCGCGGAAGAACTGTGCGCGGTTGCCGGCCAGTGCCGTCCGAAACCCGTCGAAGACCGCCATCGGCGTGCCCTCGGGGTTGTCGGCGGTCTTCAGCATCAGCGGCGGAATGGCGGCGACAAGAACGGCCTTGGCCACCCGGCCCGCGGGTTCGCCGTGTCGTGCCACATACCGCGCGACTTCGCCGCCGCCGGTGGAATGGCCGATGTGAACGGCGTTCCGTAGATCCAGCGCCTCGGCGACGGCAAAGGCGTCGGCCGCGTAGTGGTCGATGTCGTGACCGTCGGCGACCTGGCTCGAGCGTCCGTGGCCGCGCCGGTCATGGGCGACGACGCGATAGCCCTTCGACAGGAAGAACAGCATCTGCGCGTCCCAGTCGTCGGAGCTGAGCGGCCAGCCATGGTGGAATACGACGGGCTGGGCGTCCTTTGGGCCCCAATCCTTGTAGAAAATCTGTACGCCGTCGTTGGTCGTAACAAAGCCCATGATGTGGTCTCCTTCTCGATTGTCGCGATTGTCGGCCCCTGCGGCATGAACAGCGCCCAGGGGAAAGCGAAGCGTGCGGCAGGTGCCGATTCTGTGATCAGGGCATCGCGGCAGCTTGAAGCGTAGATGTCACGTCGAGGCGCGAGGCGGTAGTACGTCTCGGCGGGAAGCTGTGTCGCTGAGCGCGGAACGCCCGGTCCAACCCCCGGGACCGGGCAGATCATGCAGGCCGTCAGATTTGCTTTGCTGTCGACTTTGAAGCGGGCTCTCCGCTCAGCGGTTCCGGGGTGGGCTGGTTGCTGTGCAGCCGGTCGAGGCCCGACATGATGTCGCCCTGCACCTGCTCGGAAAGACGTTCGGTATCGCGCTGGCGGATGTCCGCGGCGGCCTCTTCGATATCGGCTTCGGCACAGCCCAGGGCGCGGAGGCCCTGCGCCCCCATCAGATAGGCGGATTCGACCGTCTCGCGGACTTCATACGCGACGCCGGCGCGGATCAGGTCGATGGAATGGCCGCGGTCGTAGCTGCGCACCAGCAGCTTCGCCTGCGGAAACTCATGCTGTGTGAGTTCCACGATCTGCAATGCGGCCTTCGGATCATCAATGCAGACCATAATGGCATCGGCCGTGCCCGCACCGGAGTGGTGCAGTGTGTCGAGCCGGGTGCCGTCGCCGAAGAAGACCTTGAACCCGAATCGCCCGGCATCGCGAATCCGGTCCGGGTCCCGGTCGATCACGGAAAGGCTGACGCCCCGGGACAGCAGAAGCTGCGAGGCGATCTGGCCGAAGCGGCCGAAGCCGATGAGCAGGATCCGCCCCTTCAGATCGTGGGCGGCATCGACGCCGTCCATGGAGGGCTCGGTACGCAGCAACCGGTCGGCTATGACCATGAAAAGCGGTGTCATCGCCATGGAGAGGATAACGACGGTGACGAACAGCGCATTTTCCCGCGCGTCGATCACGGCGCCCGAGGTCGCGGCGGCATAGAGCACAAAGGCGAATTCGCCACCCTGCAGGAACATGGATGTCCGGTGGAGTGCCTGATGGTTGGCACTGCCGAACAGGCGCGCGACCGCATAGACGACGGCGCCCTTGACGACAGTGAACGCGGCCAGCATGGACAGCAGAAGCTGCCAGTCGGTCGCAACGACAGAAAGATCGAGCGACATGCCAACGGCAAGGAAGAACAGCCCCATCAGCAGGCCGCGAAACGGTTCGATATCGCTTTCGATCTGGTGGCGGTAGCTCGAACTCGACAGCATGACGCCGGCAAGGAAGGCGCCCATCGCCATCGATAAACCGGCAGCGTCCATCAGCAGCGCCGCCCCGAGAACCACCAGTAGCGCGCCGGCAGTCAGCACCTCGCGTGTCCGCGTCCGCGCCAGCAGGGCGAAGAACGGGTTCAGGCCCCAGCGCGACACCCCCAGCAGCGCCAGCAGCGCTCCAACCGCCAGAAGGGCGTCCACCCATCCCGCCTGGCCCTGTGCCAGGGGCGACAGAAAGGCAACCACCGCCAACAGCGGGACGATCATCAAATCCTCAAACAGCAGGATCGAGACCGATTTCTGGCCTTCACTGCTGGCAATCTCACCCCTGTCCTGAAGCACCGACATGATGACAGCGGTCGATGAAAGAACGAAACCCGCCCCGGCAACGAACGCGACCGTAGTAGACAGGTTGAAGATCGCGACAGCCGTCAGTGCAAGTGCAGAGGTCGCGGCGGCCACCTGCACAAGGCCAAGGCCGAAGATCTGGCCGCGCATCGCCCACAGCTTTTGCGGGCGCAGTTCCAGTCCGATCACGAACAGGAACATCACCACCCCGAGCTCGGAGAAATGCAGGATGGACTGGGCATCGGTAAAGAGGCCCAGAACCGATGGGCCGACCAGCAGGCCGGCGGCGAAATAGCCCAGAACCGATCCAAGGCCGAGCCGCCGGAACAGTGGTACGGCAACGACGGCCGCCCCCATCAGGACGACCGCCGGTCCGATCATTTGTCCCAGGCTCGCTTCAGCCATCGAAAAGCCTTTCGGATGTTTTGCTTCAATGCACGCAAGTATCTTCGGAAAGAGCCGGCACAGTCTATGGCCATGCCGGCAAGCTCCGCGACCGTGCGATTTTCCGCAATAGGCCGGATCAGCCGTTGGCCGGTACCGGTGTGTTGAGCAACTGCTGCTCCCAGAGATAGGCGATGGCGCTGCCGCCGATGTGATGCCTGAGGGCGTCGTTCAGTTCGGTCGCGGTCTCGGCCCGGGCCCAATCGCGTTGCCATTCGGAAGCCAGGGCCAGCCAGGTCATCATGTTGATGCCGGCTGCGATCATGCGCTGAATCGCGACCTCGTGAGCCTCGAGCGACGTGCCGCCCGACGCATCGGTGATCACGGTCACGTCCCAACCTTCGCCCGCCGCCTGGATCGCGGGCATAGCCACGCAGATCTCGGTCCACAGGCCGGCGATGATCAGCTGCTTGCGGCCCGTCGCCTTGACCGCATCGACGACCTTCTTGTCCTCCCAGGTATTGATGAAGGTCCGGTCGATGACCTCCTGATCGGGGAACACCTCGGTGACATGCGGGAAGATGACGCCGCCGCGGGCGGCAACGACGCTGGTCAGAATGGTGGGAACGCCGAACACCTTGGCCACCTTGGCGAGCGCGGTCGTGTTGTTGACCACCATGTGCGGATCGTGGCTGTTCAGGTTCGCGAGCTGGTAAGGCTGGTGGTCGATCAGAACGAGGACTGAATCCTCGGGACGAAGAAGCGAATCAAGACCGTTACGAAAGGTCATTGTGGCTTCCTTTCCTGCTGTTGTGAGCGGAATTGGATTTTCCGGCGGCATTCGCCAGTCGGGACGTTGCCTCCGCGACGTTGCCTGCACGACGTTGTCTGGCCGCAATTTGCTGTTCCTTCAGCTGATGGGCTAGTGCCATAGTCAGGCAAGCTGTGTCGCGAAACGAGGAACACCGGAATGGATGTCGAAGATCTGCAGACATTCGTCGCAGTGGCCGATGCCGGGGGCGTATCGGCCGCCGCACGCCGGCTCGGCCTCTCCAAGTCAATCGTCAGCCGGCGGCTTTTCCGCATCGAAGCGGAGCTGGGCGTTCAGCTTCTTGCACGAACGACCCGAGGTGCTGCGCTTACGGAAGCGGGGGTCACGTTCAGGGATCACGCGGCCCGCGCCAGTGCCGAGATCGACACGGCGAGGGAAACCATCCTCCCAACCGGTGATCTACGCGGCCGCCTGAGAATTGCCATGCCGCTTGCTTTCGGCCCGACTCACTTCGCCCCGGTGCTTGCGGAAATGGCGCATCAGCATCCGCAGCTCCAGATCCATAGCTCCTACAGCGACCGCTTCGTTGATCTCATCGCGGAGGGTTTCGACTGCGCGATCCGGGTCGGCTACCTTCAGGATTCAAACCTGATCGCGAAGCGCATCGGGCCGATCTATGGCAAGCTCGTTGCAAGTCCGGATTATATTAAGACGCACGGTTCGCCTGAGGCGCCAGATGAGATTATCACCCATCAGGCCCTCATGCAGGGGACGGAAACCTGGCAGTTCATGGATGGCGACAGGATCGTCACGGTTCAGCCGCAGGGCAGGTTCAAGGCCGACAATGCTACGGCGCTTGCCGTCGCCGCAGTGGCAGGGCTGGGCATCGCCTGGATCCCCGATTGCATCACCTATGACCATGTGGCCTCCGGCGCGCTCGTTCCGATTATGACACGCTATCCGCCCCCTCCGGCAGGCGCCTATGTCATCCGCCCGCCGGGTCAGCACCCCACGCGGAAAATACGGGTGCTTACCGAGATGCTGATCGAGCACGTCGCGCGAAACCCGGAGGTTTGGGGTGTCGACCGTTAAGATACGGCATTGTCCGCACGTTCCACTTGCTGCGACACAGCGTGCCGTATCTCAGGACTAGCTAGGCAGACGGTCGCGCGCCAGATTGGGCCTTCCGGAAGCCCAAGTGAGGATGAACGCGCATGAGCTGGAACCCAGCAATCGAACCGGGGTGCCCCGATGCCGTTGGCGTCGATGCGATCGAAACCCTTATTGTTCCGCGCGCGCGGGACCTTGGCGGCTTTGAGGTTCGGCGCGCCCTGCCGGCGCCGAAGCGGCAGATGGTCGGGCCGTTCATCTTCTTCGATCAGGCCGGGCCGGCCGATCTGCTGACCGGACAGGGCGTCGATGTCCGGCCACACCCGCATATCGGTATCGGTACCGTCACCTACCTCTATCGCGGCGATTTCCATCACCGTGACAGCACCGGTGTCGACCAGATCATCCGTCCGGGCGCGCTGAACTGGATGGTTGCCGGGCGCGGTGTGTCCCATTCGGAGCGCACCACCGCCGCCGCCCGGACCGGTCCGAACAGCCTGTTCGGCATCCAGACCTGGCTCGCCCTGCCCGAAAGCCATGAGGACATGGCGCCCACCTTCGAGCATCACGGCAAGGAAGCGCTGCCCATGATCGAGGATCGCGGCGTTTCGGTCCGCCTCATCCTCGGGGATGCCTATGGCAAACACGCCCCGGCGACGATGTTCTCGGAGACGTTCTATGCCGATGTGACGCTCGACGCCGGATGCCGGCTGCCGATGCCGGACGACCACGAAGACAGGGGACTCTATATCGTCGAAGGGTCGATCTCGGTTGCCGGCCAGGAATATCAGGCATCTCAGATGATGGTCTTCAGGCCGGGCGACAGCATCACGGTCGCGGCCGGCGCCCAGGGCGCGCGTCTTATGATCCTCGGCGGCGCAACGCTCAGCGGACCGCGCTATATCTGGTGGAACTTCGTCGCCTCCTCGAAGGAGCGCATCGAAGAAGCGAAGACCGAATGGCGCGCCGCGGACTGGGGCAAGGGACGGTTCGATCTCCCGATCAATGACCGGGACGAATACATTCCATTGCCAGAGTGACCGGACACGACCTGGAGAAACAAAATGAACAAGTGGCCCCAGCTGGACTACCTCGACTGGCGCGAGACGTGCTCGGCCCTGCATCTCTATCTGCAGATCGCCGGTAAATACCGTCTTGCTCATACCCCGTGGCTCAACCATTCCTGGAACGCGACCTTCTATGTCACGCCGCTCGGCCTGGCCTCCTCGCCGATCCCCGACGGTCCGGGCATCGAGATCCTCTTCGATTTTCGCGAGCACAGGGTGGTGGGCACCTGCGGCAACGGCCGCAAGGCGTCGTTCGATCTCGGGCCATCCACGGTCGCCAAATTTCACGCCAATTTCGTGCAACTGATTTCCGACCTTGGCGGCACGCCGAGCTTTAACGGCACGCCGAACGAGGTGCCCAACCCCGTACCGTTCATCGAAGATCATCGTGACCGGCCCTATGACCGGGACGCCGTCCAGCGCTTCCATCAGGCATCGGTGGCGATTGACAGGGTCTTCAACCGGTTCCGCACCTCCTTTCTTGGCAAGTCCAGTCCCGTTCACCTGTTCTGGGGCGCTCTCGACCTGGCTGTTACCCGCTTTTCGGGGCGGCGCGCGCCGCTCCATCCCGGCGGCATTCCTGCATTGCCCAACGATGTGGCGCAAGAAGCCTATGACCGCGAGGTCTCCTCGGCAGGGTTCTGGCCCGGCGGTGGCGGCATCGATTACCCCGCCTTCTATGCCTACGCTTATCCGGCGCCTGGCGGCTACCGCGCCGCGTCCGTGCAGCCCGAGGCCGCATTCTGGCACGAGGAATTGTCGGAATTCATGCTGCCCTACGAGGCCGTGCGGACGGCGGGCGATCCCGATGCGGCGCTCATGGGGTTTCTTGTTTCGACCTACGAGGCCGCTGCCGATCTTGGAGGATGGGACCGCGATCTGCTGGAATGTGTGCCAGGGCGACCGGGTCAGGTGCGGCCACCACACGCTGAACTGCCGAAGACCGCCCCTTTATCGACCGATGAAGAGGTTGAACGGGAGGATGGCGCATCGAAGGGGCGCTACCGGCTTGTCATCGAGGGCGTCGAGGCGGAGATGACCTATAGCCGTGCCGGCGAAGGCCTGATCATCATCGACCACACGGAAGTGCCTGCGGCCTTGCGTGGCCGCAGGGTCGGGGAGCGGCTGGTGCGCCAGGCGATTGAGGATGCCCGTCGAGACGGCGTGGCCATCATTCCGCTCTGTCCGTTCGCCAAAGCGCAGATCGACCGCCATCCGGAATGGCAGGACGTGCTGCGTCGATGATCGGAGGGGCGGCGGGGAGTAGCGCACCGGTCCAGCCCATCCGCCGCTGCCTTACCCCTCATGCAGCCTGCGGTTCAGGATGGCGACCAGCTCCTGCATGAACTTGTCGCGCAGCGGCTGCTTCTGCCGGCTGGTCCGGGTGATGATGAAAAAGCCGGTGTGCAGCGCCAGGTCGCTGCCGGACAGGTTGCGCATCTCGCCGACCTGCAGCCAGCGCCGGGCGTAGTGGTCGGGCAGGAAGCCGATGAAGCTGCCGCTCAGGATCAGGTGCGCGGCGGCTTCCATGCTGGACACGCGGGAGCCGACGAGGGCGTTCTTGATGATGCCCAGCTCCTCGTCGCCGCCATAGCTGCGCACCACCAGCGGATGCTGGCGTAGCACCGACAGTTTCGGTTCGTCGTCGGGATGCAGGAACAGCGGATGCCGGCGGCCGCAATAGAGCGAGTGCTTCTCGACGTAGAATTGCCGGTACTGCAGCCCCTCGCGGTGATAGATGATCGGCCCCAGCGCCAGGTGGAGGTTGTTGTTCGCCACCTCCGTCTCGAGATGCTCCGGGATATCCACCACCACCTCGATCTCCGCCTCCGGCATCTTCTTCAGGAAGGCCGAGATCGCCTCGGATATCGGGAAGTCGTAGTTGGAGACGGTGTTGTCCACCAGCCCGATGCGCAGCTTGCCGGTGACCCGGCGGCGCAGCTCGCTGAGGCTTTCCTCGAAACTGTCCAGCTCCGCCAGGATCAACCGGGCCTGGCGATAGACGACGGCGCCGCGGTCGGTCAGCTGGAAGCCGCGCCGGCCGCGCTGGCACAAGGTAAAGCCCAGCCGCTCCTCCAGTTTCTTCAGATGCAGGCTCAGCGCTGACTGGGTGAGACCGAGCGAGATTTCAGCGCCGGCAAAGCCGCCATGCTCAACGATGGCCTGGAAAACATGGAGCGCGCGGATGTCGGTATTGGCGAGGCGCATGGCTACCCGGCAGGTTTGTTTGAGGAAAACTTATGTAAGGTTTGAAAGAAATATATGTTCTTTAAGCGCATCCTGATGCGTCAATCTTGTCAATACAGAAAACAGAAACTTCGGGAAATCGCGGCTGGCGGCGTCACTCAACCCTTAGTAATCGTGGGGTTCACGCTGCAATGTGCCAAATAGAAGAAACACAACTATTGAATAGTGAGTGGCTGGGGACTAACGCCACCCTCGATAATCCGATTTCTGGCGATGGTACGCCAGTATTGGGTCAGCGCTATACGGTGCCGGCACGCGAAGGGCGTGCTGTCAGGGTCGCCAGAGGGCAGACCATCCGCATCGTGAATACGCACGGCACGCAGGTCTGCGACACCTGGGCTTTCAGCCAGTCCAACCTCCACGAATTCATGTCCTGGGAACATGGCCGGGTGATGATCGGCCGGGTCAACCCGGTGGCGGGCGATCCGCTTGGCTCCAACCGGCGGCGGCCGATCCTGCAGTTCCTGGAAGACAGCTCGCCCGGCATCCACGACACGATCTACGCGGCCTGCGACCTCTACCGCTACCGCATCCTGGACGTGACGGACTACCACGACAATTGCTCGGACAATCTGCGCATGGCGATGGCAGCCATCGGGCTGACCGTGCCGGAAGTGCCGCAGCCGCTGAATCTGTGGATGAACATCCCGATCTCGGAAGGCGGGCGCACGGAATTCCTGCCGACCGTCTCCAAGGCCGGCGACCATGTGCTGCTGCGTGCCGAGATGGACGTGATCGTCGTCATGTCGGCCTGCCCGCAGGACATCATCCAGATCAATCACGGCACCCCCGCCGACATTCACTTCATCGTCGAACCAGCCTGATCCCCAGCCTGATCCGAGGCGGGGGGAAAGTCCCGCGCGGCGCGCCAAAGCGAGGAGCAAACGGATGATCGAAGCGGCCACCCTGTCCAACTCCGCCATCGGCCTGTCGGAACCGGCCGATATGTTCTCCCCCGACCATTACAAGGCGATGCGCCGCCCGCTGGCCGAAGCGGAGACGCTGCCGGCCTGGTGCTACACCAGCGAACGCTTCTACAAGCGCGAGGTGGAGCGTATCTTCCTGAAGGTCTGGAACTTTCTCGGCCGTGCCGACCGCATCCCCAATCCGGGCGATTATTTCACCCTGACCTTCGCCGGTGTGCCGCTGATCATCGCGCGCGGCGATGACGGCAAGGTGCGCGCCTTCGCCAACAGCTGCCGGCATCGCGGCTCCATCGTGGCGTTGGGCAAGGGCAATTGCCGCGCCTTCAAATGCCCCTACCATTCCTGGGCCTTCGCGCTGGACGGCACGCTGCTGGGCGCGCCCTCGATGGAGGAGACCGCTAATTTCGACCCTGCTGACTATGGGCTGATCGAGGTGCGGCTGGAAAGCTGGGGTGGCTTCATCTTCGTGAATTTCGACCGGGATGCGCCGGACCTGCTGAGCTTCCTGGGCGACCTGCCGGAGCGGCTGGCCTCCTACAATTACGAGGAGATGGTCTGCGTCCGGCGTGTCGAATACGAACTGAACTGCAACTGGAAGATCTATGTCGAGAACGCCATGGAGGCGTACCACGTCCCCTATGTGCACAAATCGACCCTGCAGCGGCAGAAGGGGCCAACTGCCCAGCCCATTGAGACCAGGGGCGAATGGGTCGGGCTGTTCAAGGAACATACCGGCAGCCGCGCGCTGCTGGCGGGCGAAACCGGCTTTCCGCCGATCCCCAGCCTGACCGGCCCGGCCGCCGCCGGCACGCATTATCCGCTGATCTATCCCAGCACCATGTTCGGCGCGACCATCGACTGTATGTGGTGGCTGGAAATCCACCCCATCGCCGCCGACCGCACGCGGCTGATCGTCGGTTCCGCCTTCCCGAAGGATGTGGTGGCGCGGCCGGATTTCGAGGAGATCGTCACCCGCTACTACCGGCGCTGGGACATCTCGATCCCCGAGGATAACGAGATTTCCGAACTGCAGCAGCGCGGGCTCAGCTCGCCGCTCTACCGCGAGGGCCGCTTCTCCCATCTCGAACCCCTGGTGCACGCCATCGACAATTGGGTGCTGGACCAGGTGCTCGACCCGGCCTGAGGACGGATCATGGATTATGTCTGGCATTTCGGGATCGTCTGGGATTATCGCGTCGTCTTCCTGCGGGGGGCCTGGATAACCGCGCTGCTCACCCTCTATTCGACGCTGATCGGTGTCTCGCTCGGCCTGCTGTTCGGCCTGTTCCGCTCCAGCAGCATCGTGATCCTGCGCTGGCCGGCGGCGGTCTATATCGAATTCTTCCGGGCGACGCCGGTGCTGGTCCAGCTGGTGTGGATCTACTATTCCCTGCCGATCCTGACTGGCCTGCAGATGAGCGGCATCGCCTCGGTCTCGGTCGGCCTCGGCCTGCACGCGGCAGCCTATTTCGCGGAAATCTTCCGTGCCGGCATCGCCTCCATCGACAAGGGCCAGTGGGATGCCGCGCGTTCCATCGGCATGGGCTATGGCCAGGCGATGTGGCGCATCGTCCTGCCGCAGGCGGTGCGCCGCATGGTGCCGCCCTTCATCAACGAGTTCGCCACGCTGATCAAGCTGACCACGCTGGGCTCCGTGCTGGCCGTGTACGAGCTGCTGCACGAGGCGAACAATTTGATCAACAACACCTACCGTCCGCTGGAGGTCTACACGGTGCTGGCGCTCGCCTTTGCCGTGCTGATCTACCCGATCATCCTGCTGTCGCAGCGGCTGGAGCGGTACTGGAAGACCAATTCGTGAGGGCGCGATGATCGAGGTCAGGAACCTGCACAAATATTACGGACCGTTGCATGTGCTGCGCGGCATCGACGTGGATATCGCCAAGGGCGAGGTGTTCTCCGTGATCGGCCCGTCCGGGTCGGGCAAGAGCACCTTCCTGCGCTGCCTGAATTTCCTGGAGGAATATCAGGAGGGCGATGTGCGTTTCGACGGCCGGCTGGTGGGCTATCGCGAGACGGCGGGCAAGCGGCTGCGCGCCGGCGCCGGCTCGATCGCGGCGATGCGCACCCGCATGGGCATGGTGTTCCAGAGCTTCAATCTGTTCCCGCACAAGACCGTGCTGGAGAACGTCATGGAAGGCCCGGTCATCGTTCAGAAGAAGCCGCGCGCGGAAGTGCGGGCGATGGCGCTCGACCTGCTGGCCCAGGTCGGCCTGTCCGATAAGACGGACCAGTATCCCAGCAAGCTGTCCGGCGGCCAGCAGCAGCGCGTCGGCATCGCGCGGGCGCTCGCCATGCAGCCGGAGATGATGCTGTTCGATGAGCCGACCAGCGCGCTTGACCCGGAACTAGTGGGCGAGGTGCTGGACGTGATGAAGAACCTCGCCACCGGCGGCATGACGATGGTGATCGTCACCCACGAGATGTCCTTCGCCCGCGAGGTCTCCGACCGGGTGATGATGATGGACGAGGGCGTGGTGGTAGAGATCGACAGCCCGGAGGTGATCTTCGGCAGTCCGCGTAACGCCCGCACCGCCGACTTTCTGCGCCGGGTGGTGCACTGACATGGATCAACACGTGCATATCGACGAGGTGATTGCCCCGAAGGCCGGCTGGTCCTGCCGGCTGGATGCCGGGCAGCACCTCAAGATTGTCGATCTGCAGGGCGCCCAGGCGGTGGACTTCCTGGCCTATGCCGCCGACCGGCCGGACGAGCGTTACAACGCGGCCGATACGATGAAGATCGCCGGATCGATATTCCTCACGAAGGGCAGCAAGCTCTATTCCGACATGGGACGCGTGCTGCTGACCATCGTCGATGACAGTGTGGGGTGTCACGACACCATCGGCGGCTGCTGCAGCCGGGAGAGCAACCTTGCCCGCTACGGCCAGCCGGGCGAGGCGAACTGCCGGGATAATTTCCTGGGCCAGCTCGCCCGCCACGGTCTCGGCAAGCGCGATATCGTGGCCAACATCAATTTCTTCATGGCCGTGCCGGTGCTGCCGGACGGCACCATGGCGATTACCGACAGCCGCTCGAATCCTGGCGATTACATCGTGCTGCGCGCCGAGACCGACGTGCTGGTCGTGCTGTCCAACTGCCCGCAGATGTTCAACCCGGCGGCCGGCTACGACCCGTCGCCGATCCGCTGCGTGGTCTATTCAAATTCCGACGAGAAGGAGATGGTCCGATGATCCTGAACCGGGAGCCGCAGGACCTGTTCGACCCCGCCCTCTACGCCAATGTGCGCAAGCCGCTGGCCGAGGCTGAGACACTGCCGCCCTGGTGCTATACCAGCGACCGCTTCTACCAGCGCGAGGTGGAGCGCATTTTCCTGAAGGTCTGGAACTTCATCGGCCGGGCCGACCGCATCCCCAATCCGGGTGATTATTTCACGCTGGAATTCACCGGCATCCCGCTGATCATCGTGCGGAGCGATGACGGCAAGGTGCGGGCCTTCGCCAACAGCTGCCGCCATCGCGGCGCGCTGATCGCGATGGGGGAGGGGCGGTGCCGCGCCTTCAAGTGCCCTTATCATTCCTGGGCCTTCGGGCTGGACGGGCAGCTGCTGAGCGCGCCGTCGATGGAAAAGACCGCCAATTTCGATCCGGTCGAATATGGGTTGATCGAGGTGCGGCTGGAAAGCTGGGGCGGCTTCATCTTCGTGAATTTCGATCCGGATGCGCCGGGCCTCACGACCTATCTGGGCGATTTCACCGAGCGGGTCGCCCCCTACAATTTCGAGGATATGGTCTGTGTCCGCCGCACCGAATACACCATCGATTGCAACTGGAAGATCTATGTCGAGAACGCCAAGGAGGCGTACCACATCGGCACGGTCCACCGGAACACGATCAACCGCTACGCCTCGGCCAAGTCGGCGGGCTACCGGGTGCAGGACACGGCGGGCAATTACTGCTCCACCTTCTCCATGCATGACGGCTCGATGGCGCTGCTGAAGGGCGACAAGGGTTTCCCCGTCATTTCCACCCTGATGGGCGATCTGCGCGGCGGTACCACGGCGCCGCTGATCTATCCCAGCACCTATCTCGCCTGCACCATCGACTGCGCCTGGTATCTGGAGATCCATCCGCTGGGGCCGCGGCGGATGAAGCTGATCCATGGCGCGCTGTTCCCGAAGGACAATCTGGCGCGCAAGGATTTCGAGGAATCGGTCCGCAACTACTACCGCCGCTGGGACATCACCACCGAGGAGGACAATGTCGCCTGCGAACTGCAGCAGCGCGGGCTGGAAAGCCCCTTCGCGCTGCCCGGGCGGTTCTCCTACCGCGAGCCGCTGGTGCGCGACATCGACAACTGGGTTCTGGACCAGGTGCTGTGATGCCAAAGGCCAGGCCGCGCGAGGGAAAGATCAGGCTGTACGTCGAATCGCTGACGCGCCAGCCGGAGGTGTTCCACATCACGCCGGAACGTTATGCCCGCGTCGCAGCGCGCCTGCCGGAGATCGCGGCGAGGATCGACCCGGTGCTGAGCTTCGACGGCGCGAAGTTCGCGGAGAATGTCGAGACTGCCGACGTCATGGTCGGCTGGGAGTTCGACCGCAAGGCCGTGCGCGAACGGGCGGAGAATCTGGCGCTGGTCCACATCACCGGGGCCGGACTGGACCATCTGCGCCCCTTCGACTGGCTGCCATCGGGCGCCAGGCTGACCAACAACAGCGGCGTGCATGGCGAGAAGGCCGGCGAGTTTGCCTTCATGGCGGTGCTGATGCTGAACAACCGCATGCCGCAGCTTATGAATGCGCAGGCGGGGCGCAAATGGGACCGCGCCTTCGCCTCGGTCAGCGCCGGCAAGACCCTGCTGGTGGTCGGCGTTGGCCATATGGGGGCGGAGGTGGCGCGCTACGCCTACCGCAACGGGCTGACTGTGCTGGGCATCAGGCGCAGCGGCAAGGCCAACCGCTATGTCCACAAAATGGGCACGCCCGACCGGCTGGCGGAATTCCTGCCACTGGCCGATTTCGTGGTCGTCACCGCCCCCGCCGTCGAGGAGACGAAGCACCTGATCGGCGCTGCGGAACTGGCGCTGATGAAGGATACGGCCGGGCTGGTGAACATGGCCCGCGCCCATCTGGTCGATTATTCGGCGCTGAGCCGGGTGCTGGAATCCGGCCGGCTGTCGGGCGCCATCCTCGATGTTTTCTCGCCTGAGCCGCTGCCGGCGGACAGCCCGCTGTGGAGCGTGCCCAGGCTGATCCTGACCCCGCATTGCTCATCCGACGATGCGGATCTCTACGCGGAAAAGACGCTGGAACTCGTCTTCCGCAACATCGACCGCCTGCTGGGCGGGCGGAAATTAAAAAACGTGGTCGATCTGACCAGGGGGTACTGACCATCGGCGGAATCCAATGCTCAAACGCACGGAGGCACCAATGTTTCGGACGACATTTCGCAGATTAGCCCTGGCGACAGGGATGGTTGCCATCGCTCTGGCCGGCACGGCCGCCCTGGCGGACGCCAAGGCGCAGATGATGGATCGCATCCTGACGGACAAGAAGGTCAAGGTCGGCTACATCCCGTCGCCGCCCGGCACGATCAAGGACCCCGCCAGCGGCGAGGTCAAAGGCTTCTACGTCGAGGGTGTGCGCTACATGTTCGACCAGATCGGCGTCGAGATCGAATTCGTCGAAACCACCTGGGCGAACTTCGCCGCCGGCCTGCAATCCGGCCAGTTCGATTTCTCGATGGCCGGTACTTTCGCTACCATCAAGCGCGCGGCGGCGGTCGAGTTCACCAACCCGATCCATTATCTGGGCTACAGCGCCGTGGTGAAGAAGGGCGACGAGCGCTTCAAGTCGCTGGCCGACTTCAACCAGGAAGGCATCAAGATCGCCGTGGTGCAGGGCGGCGCGGGCCAGGAATATGTCCGCGAGAACTTCCCCAAGGCGGAGATGGTGCAGCTGGCCACCGGCAACCTGACCGCGCCCTTCATCGAGGTGGCCTCCGGCCGCGCCGATGTCGGCATCGAGGATGCCTGGCAGGCCCGCCGCTTCGCCACCGCACAGCCGGGCGTAACCGACCTTTTCGGTGACCAGCCCTACAATGTGCTGCCCATCGCCTGGGCGGTGAAGCGCGGCAATGACGACATGCTGCGGTTCCTGAACACCTCCATCGATTTCATGCTGCTGACCGGCCGCTGGGAGAGGATGGCGGCGCCGTACGGCGGCACCGGCCGCTATGTCGACAAGGTGGTGATGGTGCCGTTCGGCCCGGCCACCGAAGTGAAGAAATAATCCCTGCCCCTGACTGCCGGCGCCGTCCTGGGGCGGCGCCGGACTTTCTTCCCGCATCGCCCCCCTCGAATTGACAGGAAAGGCACGCCTCCAATGTCCGTTTCCACCGACGACGACAAACAGCAGCTTCTCGACTGGGTCGAGGCCGACCGCGACAAGCTGGTCGCCTTCCTGCGCGAATTCATCCGGCGGCGCAGCCCGAACCCGCCCGGCGACACGCTGGAAGCCGCCGCCCATGTGATGCAGGCGCTGACCGAGAACGGGCTGGACTACAAGATTATCGATCCGAACAAGGTGATGCCGAACATCATCGCCAGCGTCGAGGGCGGATCGCCCGGCCGGCACCTGGCGCTGAACGGCCATCTCGACGTGTTCCCGGTGGAAAGTGATTATGGCTGGAGCGCCGATCCCTGGGGCGCGGAAATCCGCGACGGCAAGATTTATGGCCGGGGCGCTGCCGATATGAAATGCGGCACCACCGCGTCCCTGTTCACCTATATCTATCTCAACCGGATGCGCGAGAAGCTGAAGGGCAAGCTGACGCTGGTCGCGGTCTCCGACGAGGAGACCTTCGGCCCCTGGGGGGCGCGCTATCTCGCCGACCATCATCCCGAAGTGTTCGGCGATTGCTGCCTGAACGGCGAGCCGAGCGGCATGGGCTCGCTGCGGTTCGGCGAGAAGGGGCCGCTCTGGCTGGAATTCACGGTGAAGACCGCCGGCGCGCACGGTGCCTATACCCATGCCAGCCCCAGCGCCACCAAGATCGCCGTCGGCATCATTACCCAGCTGGAGGATCTCAGCGACATGGAGCCGGCGGACCTCGGCAATCTTGAGGCGCTGATCCGCGATGCTTCCTCGGTCATCGATCATGAATTCGGCGATGGCGCGGCGCGCATCGTGCGCCGCGTCACGGTCAATCCCGGTACCATCAGCGGCGGTGTGAAGGTGAACATGGTCGCCGCCGACTGCACCTTCCAGGTCGATATCCGGGTGCCGAACGGGCTGACCGACGCGGACATCCACAAGGAAGTGGCGCGCATCCTTGAGGCCTACCCGCAGGTGACCTACAAGACACTGGTCTATAACCCGCCGGCCTGGACCGACCCGGACACCGAGATGGCCCGGATCGTGCGCGCCAACGCCATGCTGGTCTCAGGAATCGATCCGGTGCCGGTGATCAGCCTGGGCGGCACCGATGCCCGGCTGTGGCGTTACAAGGAAGTCCCGGCCATCGTCTATGGCCCGGCCCCGCGCGGCATGGGCAGCGTCGATGAGCATGTGCCGATCGAGGAGTTCATCCACGTGGTGAAATGCCACGTGCTGTCGGCCTACGATTATCTGACGGCTGAATAGCGCATGTGGGGCTTGCCATGATTCAAGCCGGCGGCGCGAGTTGTGCCGCCGGCACGGTCGCCTGAAAGGAGACCCGACAACCCGTGCGGCCCTTCATGCCTTCGTGGCCGAAAACGAGGCTCGCATGGCCGCCATGTCCGCTGCATCGCGACAGATCGAGGAGGAGTTGGGCGTGCTCGAAGCCCTGGCCCGACGGATGCGGCAAGAGGCGATCACAGCCGAGATCATTGAAATCGCGGCGGGGGCGATGGCGGGCCGGCGACTGCGCTGAGGTATCTGGCTCGCTGGCTTGATCTGGATCAGTTCGCCCCCGCCCCATAAAGGCTAGCCTGATCCCAATAGGTCCGTTTCAGGGAGCAGCCCCATGCCATCCGCCGAGAAACCGAGGTTCCGCTTCCCATCCGCCTTTACCATACTGTTCGCGCTGATCATCCTTGTGGCTGCACTGACCTGGATTATTCCGGCTGGGCAATATGAGCGCGTGGCCTCCGAGGCTTTGGGCAAGGATGTGCCGGTGGCGGGCAGCTATGCCCTCACGGACGCCAATCCGCAGGGTTTTTTCGATGTGATCCTGGCTCCCATCGCAGGCTTCTATGATCCTGTCGCCTATACCGCGAATGCGATCGACGTGTCGCTTTTCGTGCTGATCATCGGCGGCTTCATCGGGGTGGTCACGGCGACCGGAGCGATAGATGCAGGCATTGCGCGGGCGATGATCCGGCTGAAGGGGCGCGAGAACTGGATGATCCCCTTTCTTATGGCGCTGTTCGCTTTGGGTGGCACCACCTACGGGATGGCGGAGGAGACGCTTGCCTTCTACGTCCTGCTTATCCCGGTCATGATCGCCGCCAAATATGACGCCCTGACGGCCGTGGCCGTGATCCTGCTGGGGGCCGGTGTCGGCGTCCTTGGATCCACCATCAACGCCTTCTCGACCGTGATTGCATCGGATGCGGCGGGCGTGACCTTTGCGGATGGTCTGGTATTGCGGCTGGTGATTCTGGCTGTGTGCTGGGTGGTCACGGTGGCTTTCGTGATGCGCTATGCCGCCAGGGTCAGGGCTGATCCGGCCAAATCGCTGGTCTATGACAAGAAATCCGAGAACGAGGCGCATTTTCTGGCCGCAACCCCGGATCACTCAGAGGCGGGCGCCGCGACATTCACCGGCCTGCACAAGATTGTCCTGGTGCTGTTCGCGCTGACTTTCGGCGTGATGATCTGGGGTGTATCCGTCGGCGGCTGGTGGATGGCGGAAATGAGCGGGTTGTTCCTCGCCGCCGCCATCGTGGTCGGCGTCATTGCCCGGCTGGGCGAGGGCAAGCTGGTGGACAGCTTCGTAAACGGCGCGCGCGATCTTCTGGGGGTTGCGCTGATCATCGGGCTTGCGCGCGGAATCGTCGTGGTGATGGATGCGGGTCTGATCACCGACACCATCCTGCATGCAGCGGAAACCAGCGTGGCGGGGCTGTCGCAGACCGCGTTCATTCTGGTGATCTACTGGATCGAGGTGGGGCTGTCGTTCTTTGTGCCCTCGACCTCCGGTCTTGCGGTGCTGTCGATGCCCATTCTGGCGCCGGTGGCCGATTTCGCAGGTGTGAAGCGCGAACTGGTTGTGACGGCATTCGCCACAGCCAGCGGCATGGTCAACCTGATTACTCCCACTTCGGCCGTCGTCATGGGCGGGCTGGCAATTGGCCGGGTGCCCTATGAACGGTGGCTGCGCTTCGTCTGGCCGCTTCTCGTGGCGCTGACCCTTATCGTCATGGCAGCCCTTGCCATGGCCACCGTGTTTGGAGGCCCCCCGACATGACCCTTGCATATGGCGTTCATTCCGAAGCCGGCATCCTGCGCCGCGTCATGGTTCACCGGCCCGGCTCGGAAATGGCGCGGCTAACGCCTGCCAATGCCGAAAGCCTGCTGTTCGACGATGTTCTGTGGGTGAAACAGGCCCGGATCGACCATATGGCCTTTGTCGATGTCCTGCGCGAACGCGGGGTCGAGGTCGTGATGCTGCGCGAGATGCTGGAGGAGGTTTTGGCCGATGAGTTCGCGCGCCGCTGGCTGCTGGAGGCGCGGATCAACGACAATTCGGTGGGTGTGGGCCTGTCCGCCGATCTGCTGGCCTGCCTGATGGAAATGCCCGCCGAGCCGCTGTCGAACATTCTGATTGGCGGGATGAGCCGGGCCGAACTGCCGATCCCCGAAGGCGGCGTCGTGGTGCCGATGCTGCGGGACGAAGATTTTCTGCTGGCGCCGATGCCGAACCAGATATTCACCCGTGACAGTTCCTGCTGGATCTATGGCGGCGTCACGCTGAACCCGATGTTCTGGCCCGCGCGACGCCTGGAGACGCTGAACCTCGCCGCGATCTACCGCTTTCATCCCGATTTCAAGGATGCCGGTTTCCCGATCTGGTTCGGTGACCCGATGGTGGATCACGGCCTTGCCACACTGGAAGGCGGCGATGTGATGCCGATCGGCAATGCAACCGTTCTGATCGGCATGGGCGAACGCACCACGCCGCAGGCGGTGGGGCAGGTGGCGCGCGCGCTCTTTGCCGGCGGTGCGGCGGAACGGGTGATCGCCTGCCAGTTTCCGCGCGCTCGGTCCTCCATGCATCTGGATACGGTTTTCACCTTTTGCGACCGCGATCTGGTGACGGTCTTTGCCGAGGTGACGGATGCGATCCAGACCTATTCCCTGCGCCCCGATGACAAGGGCGGCGTGCAGGTTACGACCGAAACGGCGCCGTTCCTTGAGGTGGTTGCCGGGGCCCTGGGCCTGAAGAAACTGCGCACGGTGTCAACCGGCGGCAATGCCTACGAGGCGCAGCGCGAACAATGGGACGATGCCAACAACCTGCTCTGCATCAGCCCCGGCGTCGTGGTGGGCTATGCCCGAAACACCCATTCCAACACCCTGCTGCGCAAGGCGGGGGTCGAGGTCATTACCATTTCCGGCGCCGAGCTGGGGCGCGGGCGCGGCGGGTCGCATTGCATGTCCTGCCCGCTGATCCGCGATGCGCTGTGACGTGCCCGATACGCTTGAAAGGACCACCTCATGCCGCAAAACCTGCACGGCCGCAGTTTCCTGAAACTGCTGGACTTCTCGCCTGACGAATTGCGCTTTCTTCTTCGCCTTGGGGCCAGCCTGAAAGAGGCGAAGGCCACGGGTACCGAACAGCGCCTGCTGGACGGCAAGAACATTGCCCTGATCTTTGAGAAGGACAGCACCCGCACCCGCAGCGCGTTTGAGGTCGCGGCCTTCGATCAGGGCGCGCATGTCACCTATCTGGGGCCATCGGGCAGCCATATCGGCACCAAGGAAACCATGAAGGACACGGCCCGTGTTCTGGGCCGGTTCTACGATGCGATCGAGTATCGCGGCTTCGGTCAGGCAGAGGCCGAAACGCTGGCCGAGTTCGCCGGTGTGCCGGTCTATAACGGGTTGACCGATGATTTCCACCCGACGCAGATTCTGGCTGATCTGATGACCATGCGTGAGTTCACCCATAAGCATCTGTCGGACATCGCCTTCTGCTTTGTCGGCGACACCGGCGGCAATATGGGGTCGTCGCTGATGGTGGGGGCGGCGCTGATTGGCATGGATATCCGGCTTTGCGGCCCGCAAAGCCTGTGGCCGGACGCAGCCCTGGTGGATCACTGCCGCAAGCTGGCGGAAACCAGCGGTGCCCGTATCACCCAGACCGAGAAGCTGGCTGAAGGTGTCGAGGGCTGCGACTTCATCTATACCGATGTCTGGGTGTCGATGGGCGAGCCTGATACCGTCTGGGCCGAGCGGATCGCGCTGCTGTCGCCCTATACCGTCACCCGGGAGGTGATGGAGCTGACCGGCAACCCGCACACCAAGTTCCTGCACTGCCTGCCCGCCTTCCATAACCGCGACACCAAGACCGGCGAGAAGGTGTTCCAGACCTATGGCATCGATTGCATGGAGGTGACGGAAGAGGTGTTCGAATCCGCCGCCTCGGTGGTGTTCGATCAGGCGGAGAACCGGCTGCATTCGATCAAGGCGGTGCTTGTCGCAACCATCGGGGGCTGAGATGCGCATCGTCGTCGCGCTGGGCGGCAACGCGCTTCTGAAACGCGGTGAGCTGATGACGGCCGAGGCGCAGCAGACCAATGTGCGTGTCGCCGCCGCGGCCTTGGCGGATCTCGCGCGCGATCACCAGATCATCGTGGCACATGGCAATGGCCCGCAGGTGGGGCTGATGGCACTGCAGGCGGCCAGCTTTGCGCCGGAAAACCCCTGGCCGCTGGATGTTCTGGGGGCCGAAACCGAAGGCATGATCGGCTATCTGATCGAGCAGGAGCTGATGAACGCCCTGCCGCCTGGTGTCGATTGCGCCACGCTGTTGACGCGGGTCGAGGTCGATCCGCTGGACCCGGCCTTCGATCAGCCAACAAAGCCCATCGGCCCGGTCTACACGGACGCGGAAGCGAAGCGGCTGCGCGCGGAACATCATTGGTCGATGGTGGCCGAGGCCGAAGGCAGGTTGCGGCGCGTCGTGCCTTCGCCCTTGCCGATCGCCCTTCTGGGCCTGGCGCCCATCCGCCTGCTGGTCGAGGCCGGGGTCTGTGTGATCTGCGCCGGCGGTGGCGGCATCCCCGTGGTGCGCGGCGAGGACGGCAAGATGCGTGGCGTCGAGGCGGTGATCGACAAGGACCGTACCTCGGCCCTGCTGGCCATGGCGCTGCAGGCCGACATTCTGCTGATGCTGACCGATGTCGAGGCAGTGTTCCGCGACTGGGGCGGGCCGGATCAGGCGGCGATAGCGAAAATCAGCCCTGACGCGCTGGATGCGATGGACTTTGCGGCAGGGTCAATGGGGCCGAAAATCACCGCTGCCTGCAATTTCGTGCGGTCGGGCGGTTCGATGGCCGGCATCGGCAGGCTGCAGGATGCGCGCGCAATCGTCGAGGGCCGGGCAGGCACGCAGGTGCGCATTGACCCGCTTTCCGTTATGTCCGCATTTATAAGTTAGTCCTGTTCATGCTGTGGTCCTCTCGGGGACCGGCTGGTGAGAGGGCGTCGCCTTGTCACGACGGACTCCCTTTCAGAATGGAAACATTCCCGGGGGAACAGGTCAGCTGGCGGAAAACCGGGTAACATCATAGGGTGTGATGTCGATGTTCGGCGTCTCTCCGATGGCCAGCTGCGTTGCAAGTTGACCCGTCATGGGCGCGGCAGTGAGCCCGAGATGGCCGTGACCAAAGGCGGCAATAAGACCCGGCGCGCCGGGAACCGGCCCGATCATCGGCAGGCTGTCGGGAAAGGACGGGCGCTGGCCGCTCCAGACCTGCCGGGACTCGGTATTGAGTTTCGGCAGGACACGCTTGGCCGGCCCCGCAAGTACTTCCGAGCGCCGGTAATCGGGGGCGTGATCAAGCCCGGCGAATTCGGCCGTCCCGGCACAGCGCACCCCTGTCTCCATGCTCGATGCCACGAACTTGGCATCCGTCACCATCAGCGAGTTGTTGATGGTCACGCCCGGATCGTCGAAGACGATGTGGTATCCGCGCTCGGCCTCCAACGGCACCTTGACGCCGAATGAGGCGAGGAACTTCGCCGACCAGGGACCGGCCGTCAGGATGGCGCGGTCGAAATCATGAAGCCCCTGTTCGGATTGAATGCGGACCCTGCCATCTTCGCGCGGCGACACGGCCTCCACCTTTGCCTGCAGGATGTGACCGCCCATGTGCTGGAATTTTTCCGCGAGCACTTTTCCGATCGCGCCAGGGTCGAGTGCCCTGGCCTGATCGTGGATCAGGATTGCGGCCTCATACGCCGTTGAGACGTCGGGTTCGACATCGCGCAACGTGGCGGCGTCGATCTTCTCGAACGGAACGCCGCGGTCCCGGCGAATTCGCCATTCCAGGCTGTTGGTATCGGCTTTCGCCGCATCGCGGTACAGGAACACATACATCGAATCGCGCACCAGATGCTCGCCGCCCGTTCCCTGCAGCAAACGCCGGTACATTTCGACCGTCGGCCGGTTCAACTGCAGCATCGCATCGGCAATCGCGGGAATGCGATCCGCCTGGCCTGCGGCGAAGAATTTCGTCATCCAGGGGAAGAACCGCGGCAGATAAGGCCAGCGCAGCGCAACCGGCCCCTCCGGATCGAGCAGCCATTTGGGCACATTCTTCCAGACGCCGGGCATTGATTGGGGAATACAGGACCAGGCCGAAATAACCCCGGCATTCCCGAAGGATGCGGCCTCCGCCGGCGGGCTGGGGTCGATCAGCGTGACATCCAGTCCCCGCTCCCGCAGCGACAGCGCGGTGCAGATTCCAACGATCCCGGCGCCGATCACACCGACAGTCTCAGGCTTGTTTCCCATACCCTAGCTCTCCGTTGATGACGTCCCGGCCCGCCCGCCGGTGCTATGTTGCACCGGCTTCCGCCACCCGCGCACTGCGCCGGGCGAGAATCTGCTGCACCAGCGCCGGTGCGACAAAGGCCAGCGCCCACAGATCGCTTTCATAGCCGGGGGCGACCAGGAAAATGCCGGCTATGGCGCACAGCGCGCGGAACAGGGCAGGCATCGGCGCCAGGAAGAAGCCGCTGACACAAATCGCCAGCAGGAAGACGCCGATGGCGCAGGTGATGGTCGTCTCCAGAAACGCGGCCCAGGTGAAATATTCCGGGATCACGATCAGCATTGCCGGCGAATAGACGAACACCATCGGCACGATCAGCTTGCCGATACCGAGGGTAAAAGCGGCAACGCCGGTGCGGAACGGGTTGGCGTTGGCGATGCCCGCAGCTGCATAGGCCGAGGCGCAGACCGGCGGCGTGATTTCCGAGATGACGCCGTAATAAAGCACGAACAGGTGCGAGGCCAGCGGCGGCACGCCGAGATTGCCGAGGGCCGGCTGCGCCACCGTCGCCAGCATGATGTACAGCGCGGTGGTTGGCAGGCCAGCGCCCATCAGGATGCAGGTCACGGCAATCAGCACCAGCGACACGAACAGCGTGATGTTCTGCACTGAAAATTCGGTGAACGGCACCAGGGCGACGACCGGATGCAGGCTCTCCGCCAGCGTCTGGGCACTGTTGGTGACCAGGAAGCCCAGGCGAAATCCAAGGCCGGTGGTATTCACGACACCGACGACGATGCCGATGGCGGCGCAGACAGCACCGACGGCTAGGGCGTATTTGACACCGGTTACACAGCCATCGAACAGGTCACGCGGCGTCAGCCGGTGCATCGGATTGACGAAACCGATGACGACCGCGCTGGTGATGCCCCAGAAGGCAGCCATATTCGGCGAATAGCCCGAGAACAGCACATAGATCAGCACGAACAGCGGTATTGCCGTCGGCCAGCCCCGCTTCAGGACGCTCAGCAGATGTGGAATGTCTTCGCGCGCCATGCCCTTCAGCCCGAGACGCCGGGCCTGGAAATGCACGATGCACAGCACGCCGATGTAATGCATGGCCGCCGGCACAATGGCGGCGACGACGATGGTGGTGTAGGGCACCTCCAGGAATTCCGCCATGACGAAGGCGGCAGCGCCCATGATCGGCGGCGTGATCTGGCCGCCGGCACTCGCTGCGGCCTCGACCCCGCCGGCAAGATAGCCGGGATACCCCATCTTCTTCATGTTCGGAATCGTCAGCGATCCGGTCGAGACCGTATTCGCGATCGAAGAACCCGAGATGGTTCCGAAAAAGGCCGACGAAACCACGCTTACCTTGGCAAGCCCGCCGGTATAGCGCCCGGCAATGACGCTCGCGACATCCACGAAGAACTGGCCCAGGCCCATGCGCTGGGCCAGGACGCCGAACAGCACGAAGTGAAAGACGACCGTGGAGACGATCCACAGCGTGACGCCGAAGATGCCCTCCGATGGAAAATACATGTTGTTGATGTACTGCTTCCAGCCGATCCCGGGATGTTTCAGGATATCGATCGGAATATAGGGGCCGAAAAGCGCGTAGCAGGTAAAGATGATGATGATGATCGGCACGATGATGCCGAGTGTCCGGCGAACGGCCTCCAGCAGGATGCCGATCAGCAACGTTCCCATGACGACGTCCAGGGTGGCGGGGTTGCCCTGGCGCATGACCTGGGTGGTCAGGTCGATCCCCAGCCACGGAATCGTCAGCCCGTGCCAGGTGACGCCCACATACATCGACGCGGTCACGCCGGTTACGATCAGAACCCAGTCGTAAAGCGGCACGTTGCCGTAAATGAACAGGCTGACCGGGCGTACCTTGCCCGCCTTTTGCGACGTCAGCAGCGGATATCCGACGAAAATCAGGAAAATGACGCCGGATAGATGAAACCCCATGTGCCAGAAATCCACGGGCGTGCCAAAACCCGCGGTATAATAATGGTAAATTGCAAAACAAAATGAAAACCACAGGGCGAAGAACTTCAGATAAGGCCCCGTATTTCTGGTTTGAAGCCCTGAATCGTATTTTTTCTCCAGCTCTTCGGCTTTTTTATAATCGTAATCAGCCATCCTGCGACCTGTTCTTTTAATTAATTTATTTGTCTTTTGTGTTTATGAGTGCGGTCCGCCAATCCGGAACTGAACCGGCGGTCCGTTTCGGGACCGCCGGCACGTGTCGCTTCCGGACTGTCGCAGCCGGTTATTTCAGGAGGCCGGTTTCCTTGTAGTAACGCTCGGCACCCGGGTGCAGCGGAATCAGGATGCCTTTCAGGGCGTTCGCCTCAATGATGACCTTGCCCTTGGCATGGCCATTATCGAGAAGCTTGCGCGTACTGTCGTTCCACAGCGCCTTGGTGATCTCGTAAACCAGCTCCTCGGGCTGATCGATAGAGGTGATCAGCTGCGCGTTAACGGCGAGGGTCGGCACGTCGTAGGTGACATTCTCGTAAGTACCGGCCGGGATAGAACTCTCCACGTAGAACGGAATGAAGTCATTGATTTCCTTCCGTTCCTTTTCGGGGAACTTGTAGAGTTCGAAGCCCTTGGTGGAGCCAAGCTGCACCAGCGCGGAAGCTGGCGTGCCCATCGCGTAGAAATAGGCATCGAGCTGCCCGTCGGCGATACGCTGCGCGGACTGGGTATTGTTCAGCTCGGCGGCCTGCACCTCGACGCCGTAATGCTCAAGGATCATCTTCACGACGACCTGCGTGCCCGAACCGGCCTGGGCGATGCCAACGCGCTTGCCCTGCAGATCCTTCAGCGAGGTCATCGTCTGACCCTTCGGAAGGACCAGATGCAGATCCTCCGGGAACAGATTGGCGATGGCGCGAAGCTTTTCCTTCTTGTTATCGACGAAAGCGCCTTCGCCCTTGAAAGCCTGCACGACGTTCTGCCCGCCGGCGAGGCCGGCATCAAGCTGGCCGGCCTGAATCGAATTGATATTGGCAACGGTTGCGTTGGTCGAGACGGCGATCGCGACCAGCCCCGGTACACCGCAGCTGCCGCCCTTATCGCAGGGCCGGGAACCGGGCGGGTTGGAGAGCGCATTTGCGAGCAACCCGCCGATAGGGAAGTAGGTACCGCCCGCAGCGCCGGTGCCGATACGCCAGAATTTCATGTCCTGGGCCTGGGCAACGCCGCCGGCGATACCTCCCAGGGCAACAGCGGTAACAGCTGCCGCAAGTGTCAATTTGATGAATTTTTTCAAAGTAGCCTCCTCTGACGGGTTCTGGATTGTTTTGTTGGGATGCACGCAAGGAAGCGTGCATCCGGCAATAGGCAGTTGCGCCCGAAACGGGCCGATTCCAATCATTGTGACAAAATGCTCATCCACCGGGGGCATTTGAGCAAATCCTTATTTCTTTTAGGTTCATAAATTGTACTTATGGGTTCGCAGCATGAGGACTCCGATATGAATTTGTGGCAGCTCCAGGTATTCCGCGAGGTTATGCTGACCGGCTCCCTGACCAAGGCCGCGAAGAACCTTGGCCGGACGCAGCCGGCGATCAGCGCCGCCATTGCAAATCTTGAGCGCCATGTCGGCTATGAGCTGTTTGAACGGAAGAACAGCCGCCTGCACCCGGTTCCCGAAGCCCAGTTCCTGCTCAGCGAGGCCGAAGGCATTCTCGGCCGCATCTCGTCGCTTGAGCGGTCGATGCGGGAAGGCAGCGGCCTCGGCAGCGCCCAGGTCCGCGTCGCCTGCATGCCGATACTGGCTGATTTCTTTATGCCCCGCGTTATCGGCCAATTCACGCGGCAGCATCCGAACACGCATTTCCTGATGATGGCGCCCAGCTCGTTCAATATTTATGAGCGCATTGCCGCGCAGCAATTCGATGTCGGGCTTGCTGAACTTGGCTGGGAGTCGGACCTCGTCCATGTGGACAAGTTCGAGGTGAATTGCGTCTGCGCCCTCTCCAGCAAGGACCCATTGGCATCGCGTCCGTTCGTGACGCCGGGCGATCTCGATGGCCGGCCCTGCGCGACATTACTGCCGGAGCATGTGATTCCGCGCCGGTTACGGCAGATTTACGAGGAAGCCGGGGCACGCCTCAACGTTCAGTTCGAATTGCAGAACGCCGCCTCGCAATATCCCCTGATCGCCGAGAACATCGCCTATGGCATTTTCTCCCCGCTCAGTGCCTGGATATACCGCACCACCCATCAGCGCCCGCAGGAAATCAGTTTCCTGCCGTTGCGCCCATCGGTCGTTTATCCGTTCGCGATCCTGACGCCGATGCACCGGCCCATGTCACGGCTTTCGCGGGAATTCATCGCCCTGTTGCTGGACGAAGTCCGAAAGCTGATCCTTGAGATGGATTCCATCTTCAATGCCGGCCCGGTCACCGATTACCGCACCGCCATATCGATCGCGAAAACATAACTGTTTGACAGACGCCGTCGGCGCCTTCTTTCCTAATGGCCCTTCACCTTGCGTCTCCAGGCGGGCCGATGCCGGTCAACTCTTCGGATAAAAACTACGATGTCGCCGTTATCGGCGGCGGCATGATCGGGCCGGCGGTCGCCCTCGGCCTGCTTGAGCGTGGACTCGATGTCTGCATCCTCGACGAGGCGGACGATGTGCTGCGCGTGGCGCGTGGCAATTTTGGCCTGGTGTGGTTTCAGGGCAAGGGTTTCGGCATGCCGCGCTATGTCGAATGGACCCGCCGTTCGGCTTCCCTGTTCCCTGGCTTCGCGCAGGAACTGCGGGAATCGACGGGCGTCGATATAGGCCTTGCACAGCCGGGCGGGCTGGAGCTTCTGCTCGGCGACGAGGAAGAAGCGCGCCGGCGGCATTATCTGGGGCAGATCTATCAGCAGGGTGGCGGCGCCCGCTATGAGGTCGAATTTCTCGACCGAAAGCAGGTTGAGGAGATGCTGCCGGGGGTCCGGCTTGGCGATGGCGTCACGGCGGCGTCCTACAGCCCCCTCGACGGTCATGTGAACCCGTTGTTCCTGCTGCGGGCCATGCATACGCGCTTCCGCCAGCTGGGCGGCGCCTATCTGCCGCATCATCACGTGTCCGGCGTCACGCGGCGCGGCAGCGCCTATGAGCTGCAAACCGCCGGCGGTATCGTGAGCGCCGGCAAGATCGTGATCGCCGCCGGCCACGGATTGCGCGATCTGGGGCCGCCGCTTGGCCTCGACGTGCCGATCCGCCCGCAACGCGGACATATCCTGGTGACGGAGCGGACCCAACCCTTCCTGCCGATGCCGATGAGTGCGTTCCGGCAGACCGTGGAGGGGTCGGTCATGCTCGGCGTGTCGGCCGAGGAAGTCGGCTATGACGACAGCATCAACACCGCGACGTTGCAGACCATTGCCGAACGGGCCGGTCGGATCATCCCGGCCTTGCGGCAACTGAACATTGTCCGCACCTGGTCGGCCCTGCGTGTCCTGACCCCCGACAAATGCCCGGTTTACACGGAATCCAGGACCCATCCCGGCATCTATGCCATCGCCTCGCACAGTGGCGTCACCCTTGCCGCCGCCAATGCGAAAGTCGCATCGGGATGGATTGCCGGCGATCCACCGCCGCCGGAGTTCGAAGCCTTCGGGCTGGAGAGGTTCGATGCTGAAGCGACGGCATAGCGCGGCGCCGGGGATCATCATCGAGATCGACGGCGCGCAGGTCGAGGCCGCACAGGGCGACACCGTCGCCGCCGCCGTCCTCGCCCATAGCGACAGCGCGACGCGGGCGACGCCGGTATCCGGCAGCGGCAGGGCGCCCTATTGCATGATGGGCGTCTGCTTCGAGTGCCTGATGGAGATCGACGGCATCCCGAACCGCCAGGCCTGCATGGTGACGGTCGCGCCGGGGATGCGGATCGCGCGTCAGCTGGGTTCCCGCAAGCTCGGGGACCGCACATGACCGTTTTCGATTTCGACCTGGTCATCATTGGTGCCGGTGCCGCCGGCATGGCGGCTGCCGCGGCGGCATCGGCGCTCGGGCTCAGCACCGCCCTTGTAGATGAACAGCGGCAGCCGGGCGGGCAGATCTACCGCTCCATTGAGGCGGTAGAAAAAGAACGGCCGCAAGACCTCCCCATGCTGGGCCGGGATTATGCCCATGGCAGTGATCTGGTACGGGCATTCAGGGCCGCCGACACGGTGCGCTATCTTGCCGGGCAGGCGGCCTGGCAGGTCGAACGCGATGGCGGCGTCTGGTGCAGCGACGGCGCGCGCGCCAGCCGCCTGCGGGCGCGCCACGTCCTGCTGGCGACTGGCGCCATGGAACGTGCTGTGCCGGTGCCGGGCTGGACCCTGCCCGGTGTGATGACGGCAGGGGCGGCGCAAATCCTGCTGAAGAGCAGCGGCATGGTCCCCGACGGGCCAGTCGCGCTGGCCGGCGGCGGCCCCCTGCTGCTGTTGATTGCCGATCAGCTGATTCAGGCAGGCGCGTCGATTTCGGTATTCGCCGAAACCACGTCCTGGCGCGACTATGTGCGCGCCGCCCGTCACCTGCCGAAAGCGTTGCGCGCGCCCGACTATCTGAAAAAAGGCATCGCCATGCGGCGGCGGATCAGGGCGGCCGGCGTCGAGATCGTCAGCGGCATCTCCGGGCTGGAAATCGCTGGAACGCAGCGTGCGGCCGGTGTGGCCTTCGATGTTGCCGGCAGGCGCCGGGAAATCGCCGCCGATACCGTGTTGCTGCATCATGGCGTGGTGCCGAACACCCAGGCGACGCGGCAATTGCGCCTGCCCCATGAATGGCAAGGGGCACAGCATTACTGGTATCCGAAGACCGACGATTTCGGGGCGACCGAGGCCGGGGCCATCTTCGTTGCCGGCGATGGTGCTGGAATCCTCGGCGCACGCGCGGCCGAGCTGTCCGGGCGGCTGGCGGTGCTGGAAATCGCCCACCGGCTTGGCCGGATCGATGCGGCAGAGCGCGACCGCCTGGCCGGGCCGTTGCGGCGTGACCGCGACCGCCAGGCGGCGGTACGGCCGATGCTTGACGCGCTCTTCCCGCCGCCAGCGGAAATCCTCAACCCGCCAAAGGACGAGACCATCATCTGCCGCTGCGAGGAGGTGACGGCCGGCGAGGTCCGTCAGGCTGCGGACCTCGGGGTGCCGGGGCCCAATCAGTTGAAAGCGTTCCTGCGCGCCGGCATGGGGCCGTGCCAGGGGCGGCTGTGCGGCCTGTCGGTGACGGAGATCATCGCCGCCCGGCAGGAAAGGTCACCGCAAACGGTCGGCGCCTATCGCATTCGCCCGCCGCTGAAGCCGCTGTCCGTCGCGGAACTGGCCGACATGCAGCCGGAAGCGGACTGACCCGACACACATTGGCTGTTTCATGGTGCCGGTCAGGCGGTCCTTCAGCTTGTACCAGTTCATCATCACCGGCAGGAACCAGGGCTTGCCGTGCGGTTCCGTCGCAATCATCTCGGAAATCACTGGCACCAGCTGGCGGCGCACGCCGCCATGATAGAGGTCGGAGCCGATCTCATCATGCAGGCTGGTCCCCTTCTCCAGCCTTCCGCGCTACTCGTCGAGGCTGGTGTAATCCGCCGCCTGGGTCAGATGCCGGCGCAGCAGCGCCTCCGCCCAGGCTAGGTCGCCGCTGTCGAGCGCCTCGATGATCGCCAGATGCTCGCGGCAGGACTGCACGATACGCTCGCTCGCCATGCCGGTGAATTCGGCATATTCGCGCATCCGGCGCAGATTGTTCTGGTGCCGGATGGCCTGCTGGAAATAACGGTTGCCGGAGAATTCGGCGATCATTTCGTGGAACGCCGTGTTGGTCTGGAACCAGTGTTCGGAGGTTACCTGTTCCGGCGCCGCCAGGATTTCCTCATGCTGCTGGCGCATGGTCTCCAGCTTCGCCCTGTCCACCGCGAAATGCCGGGCGCGCAGCGCGCCGCATTCCACGACAATGCGGAACTCGTAGGAATCCTCGTAGGCCCGGTCGTTCTCCAGCATCTCGACGAAGCCCCAGCCATGGCCGCGCAGCCGCTCGATCAGCCCTTCGCCGGTCAGTCGGGCGAGCACACGGGCCAGCAGCGCGCGCGACACGCCATAGCGCTCCGCCAGCTCCGCCTCGGTCACCTCATGGCCGATATGGCCCAGCGCGCGGTCGCGCAGCATGCGGTCATGGATGATTGAGAGGCGCGATTCAGGGAAATCCTGGGCTGCCTCGCCGGGTGCCGGCAGGCGCGCGACCAGGAAGCCGCGGCCCTTTTCCGAACGCAGGAAGCCCTGCGCCTCCAGAAACCGCATGGCGGTACGCACCGGCGAGCGGGACACTGACAGCTCCTTCGCCACGCGCTGTTCGGGCAGGCGGGAGCCCGGTTCCGGACGCTGCTCGGCCAGCATGGCAAGGATGCGTCCGGCGATCTCCGCCTGCAGGTCGCTGCGCGGCGCGTCGCCCTCCCGCGCCGAAACCGTGGCGCTCTCATCCTCCGTCATGCTCGATTCCTATTTGTATAATTTAATTTCATAGTTCGATTTTGACTCTAAAACCCCTGGACTTTGTGTTTTTTTTGCAATCAAAATACACAAATCTGTCATTCAGGATAATCCCCATGAGCTATCAGCCTTTCCCGCTAATCGAGATTTCCGGTACCCCCACGGAGCGCGGCCGTTCCTATGGCGCGCAGGCCACGGAGAGAATCCATAAGGGGGCGGGGCATTATGTCGAGCAGATTCGCAAGATGGGCCTGACGCAGGAGGATATGGGCCGGCTGATCGCCGCCTTCCTGCCGACGGTGAAGGAATTCGATCCCGCTTATGCCGAGGAGATGGCCGGCATCGCCGAGGGCGCGAAGATCGAGCTGGAGGCGATCCTGCTGCTGAACTGCCGCACCGAGATCCTGCAGCTGGCCCGCCGCCATGCCGGCCTGCTGGACGAGCCGGATGGCTGCACCGGCGCGGTGATCCTGCCGGAGGCCAGCCTGAACGGCGAGCTGATCCACGGCCAGAACTGGGACTGGAAGGCGGAATGCGTGGAAACCGCCGTTGTCCTGCGCATCCGGCGCGAGGATGGGCCGGACCTGATGACCTTCACCGAGGCGGGGGCGCTGGCCCGCGCCGGCTTCAACGCCACCGGTGTGGCGATCACCGCGAACTATCTGGAATCCGACCTCGACTATACGCAGGAAGGCATCCCGCTGCCGCTGATCCGCCGCAAGGTGCTGGAGTGCGAGCATCTGGCCGACGCCATCCGCGCGGTCGCCTGCACGCCGAAATCGGCCTCCAACAACATGATCCTCAGCGCCCGCGACGGTTTCGCCATCGATTTCGAATGCGCGCCGAACGAGGCCTTCGCGATCCGGCCGGAAAACGGGCTGATCGTCCATGCCAACCACTGGAACAGCCCGGTGGCGCTGTCCAAGGTGAAGGATGCCGGCATCCTCAGCACGCCGGAGAGCTATTACCGCGATTGGCGGGTGCGCCAGCATCTGGAGAAGAAGCTGGGCAAGCTGACCGTGGACGATCTGCGCGAGGCTTTCTTCGACGATTTCCTGACACCCTATTCGGTGTGCCGTCCGCCGCGCCCGTCGCATGCCGGCAATATCAGCTCGACCGTGGCGATGATCCTGATGCGCCCGGCGGCCGGCATCATGGAGGTGGCGCCGATGCCTTCGCGCAACCGGGAGTTCACCACCTACACGCTGGAGACACGGGCCCGCAAAGGGCTGCCCGATACCCGCGAAGCGGCCGAGTAAAAGCCGCGCGGACCAAAACAGAATAATCCTCGAACAGGCAGGATCTGGGACATGACTTATGCGAAAAGGTTGACCGGGCTGGCGCTTGCGCTGGCCGTTGCCGGCGCGGCAGGCGCCGCACAGGCGGAAACCTCGGTTAAGGTGTCGCTGAACGCCGACATCCGTTCGACATATCCGGGAGTGAATCGCGACGCCAATACCGACGGCGTGGTGCACCACATCGTCGAAGGGCTGGTCGCCTTCAAGGAGAACAGCGAGGTCGCCCCGCTGCTGGCCGAGAAGATCGACCTGTCCGCCGACGGGCTGACCTACAGCTTCACCCTGCGCAAAGGGGTCAAGTTCCATAATGGCGCGCCGCTGACCGCCGACGACGTGCTGTTCACCTGGTCCAGATACATGGACAAGGACACCAAGTGGCGCTGCTTCTCCGATTTCTCCAAGGGCATCAGCAAGGTCGCCAAGGTGGAGAAGACCGGCGACATGAGCGTCGCCTTCACGCTGGAGCAGCCCAGCGCGCTGTTCCTGGGGCAGATGGCGCGCATCGATTGTGGCGGCACCGGCATCCTCCATAAGGACAGCTTCGCCGCCGATGGCAGCTTCGTGAAGCCGGTCGGTACCGGCCCCTACAGCCTGGCTGAATGGAAGAAGGGAGAATATGTCGAGCTGGAGAAGTTCGCCGGTTACAGCCCGCGCACCGAGAAGCGCGACGGCTATGCGGGGGAGCGTGTCGCCCATATCGACAAGGTGCGCTTTGTCGTCATCCCTGACGGCTCGGCCGCCAAGGCGGCGCTGCTCAGCGGCTCCATCGATGTGCTGGCGGATCTCGATGTCAGCCATCTGAAAGAGGTGAAGGCCGCCAAGGGCGTTGTCGTCGATAGCGCGACCACCATGGGTCTCAGCGCCTTCCTGCTGCAGACCAAGGACCCGGTCTTCGCCGATGTCCGCATGCGCAAGGCACTGGCCCACGCCATCGACATGTCGGCCATCGTCGATGCGGTGACGCTGGGTACGGCCACGCCGAACAACTCGCCGATCCCGACGGTCAGCGCGTTCTATGGCAAGCCGCAGGGCGAGCAGATCAAGTACGATCCGGCGCTGGCGAAGAAGCTGGCCGCCGAGGCCGGCTACAAGGGCGAGCCGATCAAGATGGTCACCAACAAGCGCTATGCCGCCTCCTTCGACTCGGCGGTGTTCGCGCAGGCGATGGCCAAGGATGCCGGCATCAATATCGAGCTGGAGGTGATTGAGTGGGCGACCCAGCTGGATATGTACCTGAAGGGCAATTACCAGATGATGTCCTTCCTGTATTCGGCGCGCCTCGACCCGTCGCTCAGCTTCGACATGTTCTCCGGCCCGAAGGAAACCCAGGCGCGCAAGGTGTGGGACAATCCGGAAGCGCAGAAGCTGATCGCGAAGTCGATGGCGATCTCCGACAAGGCCGAGCGGCAGAAGCTGTTCGATACGCTGGAAGCCATGTTCCGCGCCGACCTGCCGATGCTGGTTCTGTATAACGGCTCCGACATCGCGGCCTATTCGGACAGGCTGGAGGGCTATAAATCCTGGATGGCCGGCCAGCCACGGCTCTGGGGCGTGAAGGTCAAGGGCTGACAAAGCCGCCCTACCCATATCCAGAGTCCGAAGGGGAGAGCGGAACCGCCATGCTGCGCTATCTGATCGGCCGGCTGCTGACCACGATTCCGACGCTGCTGCTGGTTTCGCTCTCCGTCTTCGTGCTGATCCGGCTGGTGCCGGGCGATCCCATCGCGCTGATGCTGGGCGACGCCGCCGATGCGGCGATGGTGCGCGACATCCGCGAGGCCTATGGCCTTGAAGAACCGCTCTATGTGCAGTTCGGCCTGTGGCTGCTGAAGGCGGTCTCCGGCGATCTCGGACATTCGATCTCTAACGACGCCGCGGTTACGCCGCTGATCCTCGACCGCTTCCAGGTCAGCGCCTCGATCGTGCTGATCGCGGTTGCTGTGGCGGCCTTCGTCGCCGTGCCGCTCGGCATGATCGCCGCCTGGCGGCAGAACCGGCTGACCGACATTCTCATCATCGCCGGCGCCACGCTGCTGCTCTCCCTGCCCAGCTTCTGGCTCGGCCTTCTCCTGCTGCTGCTGTTCGGGCTGAAGCTCGGCTGGGTGCCGGTGATCGGCTATGTCTCCTTCGCCGAGGATTGGGCGGCGGCCCTTGCCTATATCGCACTGCCGACGCTGACCCTGATCCTGATCGAGATCGGCGTGCTGACCCGCATGGCGCGCGCCAGCACGGTGGAGGTGCTGCGCCTGGAATACATCACCCATGCCCGCGCCAAGGGTGTGTCGGAAGGGGCGGTCCTGCTGCGCCACGCGCTGCCCAACGCCTTCGCGCCGACCTGGACGCTGATCGGGCTGGTGCTGGGCAATCTGCTGGGCGGTATCGCGGTGGTAGAGACGGTATTCACCCTGCCGGGGCTTGGCCGACTGCTGGTCGATGCGATCTTCGCGCGCGACTATCCGGTGATCCAGGGCTGCATGCTGTTCACCGCCGTCATCTATGTGGTGGTTAACCTGATCGTCGATCTCTGCTACCCGCTGTTCGACCCGAGGGTGATGTCCGAATGATCGCCACCCTTTTCAGCTTCCGCAACAAGCGCGCCAATGCGCTGATCGGCGGCGCGCTGATGGCCGTGATCCTGGGGGCGGCCGCGCTGGCGCTGGTCTGGACGCCGTTCGATCCGCTGGGGATCAATCTGCGCGCGCGCTTTGCTCCTCCATCGTCCGCCCATCTGTTCGGCGCCGACGAGTTCGGCCGCGATGTGCTGAGCCGGGCGATGGCCGGCGCGCTCAGCAGCACCTCGATCTCCTTCCTCACGGTTTCCTTCGCAGTGATCTGCGGTACCGCGGTCGGCGTCGTCACCGGCTATGTAAGGGGCTGGACCGACCGCGCGATCATGACGGTGAACGACACGCTGCTGGCGTTTCCCGGCATGCTGCTGGCGCTGGGGCTGATGGCGGTCATCGGGCCGAACCGCTATGGCATCATCCTGGCGCTGGGCATTGCCTATACGCCGTCGGTTGTGCGCGTGGTGCGCGGCACGGTGATGTCGATCCGCGAGCGCGAATATGTCGAGGCCTCGCGGGTGCTGGGCAATGGCGAGATCTACACCATGGCCCGCCATGTGTTGCCGAATGCCATCGCCCCGATCGCGGTACTGGCGACCAGCATGTTCGGCTGGGTGATCCTGTCGGAGAGCGCGCTGTCCTTCCTCGGCCTCGGCGTGCCGCCGCCGGCCCCGACCTGGGGCAACATGCTGGCGGGTGCCAGGCCCTATCTCGAAAGCGCGCCCTGGCTCGGCATCGCGCCTGGCCTGTGCATCGCGGTCACGCTGCTGGGCATCAATCTGCTGGGTGACGCGCTGCGCGACCGGCTTGATCCCCGGATGGCGCAATAGGAATGGCGCAATAATGACGAGCGTTCTGGACATCACGAATCTGAAGATCGGCGTGCCGGGCGCCGGACTCGTCGTCGATGATGTGTCCTTCTCGGTCGGTGCCGGCGAGGTGGTGGCCGTGGTCGGCGAATCCGGCAGCGGCAAGACCATGGTCGCGCGCTCCGTGCTGGGCCTGTTGCCGCCGGGGCTGGTGCGCGTGGCGGGCGGCATCGCGCTGTCCGGCGAGGCCATCGAGGACGCCCCCTGGCACCGCCTGCGGAAGTTGCGCGGCGGCGAGATCGGCATGGTGTTCCAGGAGCCCATGGTGTCGCTGAACCCGGCCTTGCGCATTGGCGCGCAGATGGAGGAGGGGCTGACGATCCACCGTCCCGGTATGGGCCGGGCGGAACGCCGCGCGCTCTGCGCCGAGATGCTGCGCCGGGTTGGCATCGAGGATGCGGAACGCTGCTTGCTGGCATTCCCGCATGAATTCTCCGGCGGCATGCGCCAGCGCATGATGCTGGCCTCCGTCATGATGCTGAAGCCGCGCCTGCTGGTCGCCGACGAGCCGACCACGGCGCTGGACAGCCTGACCCAGCGCGAGGTGCTGGATCTGATGGTCGGGCTGACCCGCGAGATGGGCACGGCGGTGCTGCTGATCACCCACGATCTCGGTGTGGTGGCGCGCTACAGCCAGCGTTGTGTCGTTCTGGAGAAGGGCAGGCTGGTGGAATCCGGCCCCACCGCGCAGGTGATCGGCGCGCCGCGAGAGCTCTACACGAGGCGGCTGGTCGAGGCGATTCCGCGCCCGCGGCCGCGCGACGGCGCAGAGCGTGCCGGCGAGGTGGTGCTGGCGGTGGAGAAGCTGCACGTCACCTTCCGGCGGCGCGGCGGGCTGTTCCAGCGCGCCACCGATATGCGGGCGGTAAAGGGTGTCGATCTGACGGTGCGGGCGGGCGAGACAGTGGCCGTGGTCGGCGGCAGCGGATCGGGCAAGACCACGCTGGGAAGGGCCATCCTGCGCCTGGTCAAACCCTCGGGCGGCACCATCCGCTTCAAAGGCATGCCGCTGCTGCAGGCGGGCCGGGCCGGGATGCACAGTTTCCGCATGGCCTGCCAACTGATTTCGCAGGATCCGTATTCCTCACTCGATCCGCGCATGCGTGTCGGCGACATCGTCGGCGAGCCGTTGCGCCTGCTGGACGGGATGAGCGCCAACGGCAAACACGCCCGCATCGAGGAGGCGCTGGTCGAGGTTGGGCTGGCCGATTACGGGCGGCGCTTTCCGCACCAGCTGTCCGGCGGGCAGCGCCAGCGCGTCGCCATCGCCCGGGCATTGATCCGGCGGCCGGAGCTGGTGATCGCCGACGAGCCGATCAGCGCGCTGGACATGACGATCCAGAAGCAGATCCTAGACCTGCTTGAGAGCCTGCAGCGCAGCCACGGCTTTTCCTGCCTGTTCATCAGCCATGACCTCGCCGCCGTGCGGCAGATCGCCAACCGGGTGATCGTCATGCAGGAGGGGTGCATCGTCGAGCAGGGCGAGACCGAGGCGGTGTTCGAACGCTCCGACCATCCCTATACCCGCGCCCTGCTGGAGGCCTCGCCGGCGCTGGCCCTCAGCCGGGGGCGCTGAACCGGGGGCGCGCTCTGTCGTCAGGATGGCGTTTTCGGACGATAGAATCGTTGCTCCCGGTTGATGAGCTGGCAATGACGATGCGCGATGCCCAGTTCCAGGCTCTGCGCGATACGGGACGCCTTTTCCACGAACAGGCGGGCCGCGGCCGGCGGGCAGATTTCCGCCGCTGTTTCGGCGAAGATTTCGAGCCAGCGGTCGAAATGGTCTGCATCGATCGGCAGGGCGATGTGCTTTTGCATCGGATTGCCACTGTAGCGGCCGGTCATCAGCGTGACCGACGACCAGAAGGCAAACATGCGCTGCAGATGCGGTTCCCAGGCGTCGATGCGAGAGGCGAAGATCGGTCCCAGCAGTTCGTCGGCCCGGATATTCTCATAGAAGCGCCGGACCAGCCTCTCGATCATCGCCTCGTCGATACCGGTTTTGCTGGGGCTGTGGTAGTCGGACACGGCAATCTCATCGTGCTGAAAGCATGAATGGACGGTAATTCAAGAAAGATGTATTGTAAATATGTCTTTATTGAACAAAGTCGCTTTCCTGTCGGCTTTCCGTGCCGGGCGATAGGACATACTCTCGCCTGCAGAAGAGGAATAACCATGCAGCCTGCCGGAGCCTGTGACGTGCCATGCGCCTGACCGCATTTTCCGACTACGCATTACGGGTTCTGATGTATGCCGCGACGGTCGATGACCGGCTCGTCACCATTGAGGAGACGGCGCGGGTCTATGGCATCTCTCGGGCGCATCTGATGAAGGTCGTGAATATCCTGATCCGGGCGGGCTATTTGCGCGGGGTACGCGGGCGCACCGGCGGCTTCGCCCTGGCCAGCCCGCCGGAGGAGATCAATCTGGGCGCTGTGGTCAGGGCAACCGAGCCTGATTTCGCCCTGGTCGAATGTTTCGTCGCGGAGGGTCGGTGTCTGGTTTCTGGCTGCTGCAAGCTTCCAGCGGTTCTGAACGAAGCGCTGGAAGCGTTCGTGACCACACTGGACCGTTACACGCTGGCCGATATCGCTCTCACCCGGCGCGATTTCGACCTGGCAGCATCGGCTGGCACGGCCAGCGGTGACTGAAACAACGGCTGGCAGCCTGCCAATTGATGTGAATATCCGCTTTCGAACTCGATAATCAATAAGCCGCCACGCTGTCCAAGACGGTGGGGACCATCTCTGATCAATAACAACCTTACCGTGGTGCCCGGGTCGTCAGAGGCGAAAGCGAACTCCAGGGCGGGCCAGCCCGCCGCTTTGCGCCATCACGGTGCCGTCCGCCCGCCAGCAGGCCGCCCCTGTCATCATCCCGTCTTCTTCGAAAGCGATGGCGTTCATGCCGCCGCCTACGGTCTTGACCAGGCGTACCTCCCGGCCCTGCTTCACAAGCGCTTCTTCCATATCCGCGTAGGCCGGTTCCAGTTCGATATGGTGGCCTTCCGTCCAGAGCCGCGGTGCCTCGACGGCCTGCTGGAGGCTCATCCGGTGATCGATGAGGTTCACAATGGCCTGCATCGCCGACGGGAAAATGCGCACCCCGCCCGGCAAACCCAGCGCGAAGACGGGGCGATCCTCCTTCAGGATGATCATTGGCGCCATCGCTGTCGGCACCCGTTTGCCAGGGGCGATCGACATCGCCTTACCGGGGCGCGGATCGTAGTTCAGCATGTAGTTATTGGGAATAATGCCGGTGCCGGGAACCATGATGCGTGCGCCGAACAGACTGTTGATCGTATGTGTGGCGGCGACGATATTCCCGTCACGGTCGGCCGCTGTGACATGCGTGGTGTCGCGGCTTTCATGAAGCGAAGGATGCGGCGCCGGCCTTTCCTTCATCCGCTGCAGGCAGGTGCGGGCATAGTCCTTCGAAATATAGCGTTCCACAGGCACATTGACGAAATCGGGGTCGCCAGATGCGGTGCGCCGGTCTTCGAAGGCAATGCGGATCACCTCGGCCAACAGGCCGAGAGACTCCACGCTGCCGAAACCCATGGCGGCGACGTCGAAACTCTCCAGCATGTTCAGCATTTGAACGATGTGCACGCCGGATGAGGCCGGTGGCGGCGGACCGGCGATGGTGTGTCCGCGATATGTGCCGAAGACCGCCTCGCGTTCGATGGCGGTATAGGAAACAAGATCTTCCAGCGTCAGAACACCGGCGTCCGGACCGCCGGTCTGCAGCCGATCGATCAGGGCGCGCCCCAGCGCCTCGCCATACAGCGCCGATGCGCCTTCCGCCTGCACCTGTCGCAGGCTGTCGGCATAGTCACCCATCACCATGCGGCTGCCCGGTTCCGCCGGGGTGCCGCCCGGCAGCATCAGCCGTGCGATCTCTGCATCCGCCGCAAGATCAGCCTGATGCTCTTTGATCGCGCCATTCAGATAGTGACTGACGGTGAAGCCGCGTTTCGCGGCCTGTATCGCCGGTTCGACCACGTCGGCAAAGGGCAGTTTGCCGTATTTTTCCTGCATCAGGCACCAGCCGCGCAGATTTCCCGGAACGGCGACGGCCGATGGTCCGACGAGATTGCGCCGATCAAGCGTGTCGCTGTATTGCTCGGGACGGTCGGAAACGGGTGTGAACATCGTCGGGTGCATTGCTGCCCCCGCAGTTGACAGCGCGTCGATCACCACATGGCGGCCGTCACTCAGCCTTATGTGCGAAATCCCGCCACCCGCGATCCCCACCATCATCGGCTCGACAACGGTGAGTGTCAGCAGCGCCGCGACGGCGGCATCGATGGCATTCCCGCCAGCCGCCAGCATCTCGCTGCCCGCCGCTGTGCCGAGCGGAGAATTCGTCACGACAATGCCCAAATCACCTGAGGCCGAGCGCTTTTCGCAGGTGAAGGGCAGTTTTTTGCGGATCAACGGAATCTCCCGGTTTTCACGAGGATTGGACCCATAGCGCCTTCGGTCGCGCCTGTAGGGAGCCGAAGCCCAGGAGCGAGGTTTTCAAGACAATGGCGTTCAAGGCCAAGACTTTAGAGCCTGGGAGTATCGCTGTCCGGTAGATAAATAATCAATGCTGCAATGCGCGTATCTTGTGATCCGTCTTTGGAATATCCCGCCCCGGTGTCGCGCAGCGGCATCATGCCTGTCCTCGCCATCCGCAACCTCTGCGGCGTGTCACCGGCTCCCTTAGGTTGCTGCCGGTTTGATGAGATCGCCGGCATCCATCTTTACAGCTGGATGCCGGCGTGGCCCGCCAGCGTGACCGGGCTTCTTATTCCGCGGCGGAAAGTCGGGCTTCCTGCTCGTCCCAGAAGCCGTATTCCACGTCGCGCAGGTTGAACTTCCGGCTGTCGTCCAGGAAGTCGTGGAAATGGATGACAACCTGCTCCGGCTCGACCAGCACGATGGCGTAGGCCGGCGGTTCGTGGCTGCCGGGAACGCCTTCGACATCGTCGTTGAAATCCAGCCAGACCTGGTGGCTCATGGCGCGCAGGGTGGAAAACGGCACGCCGCGCCAGGAGCCGGAGATCGGCCGGTGCACATGGCCGAAGAAGACGTGCCGGATGCGCGGCAGATGAGGCGTCATCCGGGCGTTGAACAGGTCGCGCTGCATCAGCCCGATGCGGTCCATCGCCGGCACGCCCAGCAGCAGCGGCGGATGATGCATGAACAGGAAGACCGGCGCGTCGCCGCTTTCCGCGAGCCGCGCTTCCAGCCAGTCCAGCCGGGCCTCGTCGTACCAGCCGGCATGAGTGCCGGCCTTGGTGGTGTCGAGGAAGATCAGCCGTCCGGCCTCGGTATCGCGCACGCTCTGCACCGCGCCGGTTTCGTCCACCGGCACGTCCGGGAAGAATTCGCGAAACGCCGCGTTGGTGTCGTGGTTGCCGACGATCAGCTGCACCGGCACGGTCAGCGCGTCCAGCGACTGGCGCAGCGCCTGGAACGCCTCGCGGTCGCCGAAATGCGTCAGATCGCCGGTGATGACGGCAAGGTCGGCGTCGCCATGATTGCGGTTGATGTCGGCGATGCAGGCATCCAGCCGTGCCTTGGGATCGAGACCGTAGAGCAGCTCGCCCGCGCGCACGAAGTGGGTATCGGTCAGATGGATCAGTTTCATCATCAGCTCTTTCAGCAAAGCGGGGCCGGCCTCGCGGCCGGCCCCGGCAGGTCGAGGCGAGGGGTCAGCTGGCCTTCTTCGGCAGCAGCTTCTGGACGTCGCGGGTCATGCCCTCCAGCACCTTCTCCGGCTCGCTGGAGCGGCTGCGGGTGACGATGGAGTTCATGTGGTCCTTGATCACGTCGGTGATCTTCAGGCCGTTCTCACCCGGGAAGGCGTACCATTTGGTGAGGATCGGCAGCTGCTTCACGGCGGTGTAGTTGTTCGGATTCTGGACGTAGAAATCCTTCAGATACACGTCGTTGGCGACCTTGTTCGGCGGCATGTAGCCGGTGGTCTTCGCCATGATCGACGCGCCCAGCGGGCCGGTGGCGAACTTGATGAACTCCCAGGCGGCCTTCTGCTTCGCCTTGTCGGTGGAGACGATCATGGCGACGTTGCCGCCGGCCGGCAGGCGGCCGCTGCCCGGCTTCACGTCCGGGAAGACATGGGTCTTCAGCTTGAACTTGCCGCCGATCATGCCGGTGGTCTTGGCAAGGTCGGAGGTCGAGGTGATGTGCACGCCGGTCTTGCCGGCGGCGAAGGTGGCGCGGGCGTCGGCCTGCGACAGGTTCGGCATGTTCGCCTCAGTGACGAAGCGGGCCAGCGTCTTCATCGCGAACTGGCCTTCCGGACCGTCGAAGGCGACCTTGCTCTCATCGGCGTTCAGCATGGTGCCGCCCTGGGCAAAGACCGGGGCCTGCCACAGCCAGTTGCCGGTGATGTCCCAGACATAGGTGATGCCGTTGATGTCCGGGCCCAGCGCGTCGATCTTCTTGGCCAGCGCGATGACGCCGTCCCAGGTCGTCGGCAGGTTGGCGGGGTCGCCGCCGGCCTGCTTCACCAGATCGAGGTTCCAGTAGGTGATCGGCAGCGAGATGGCGAAGGGCAGGGCATAGACCTTGCCGTTCTGGGTGCCGATATCGAACATCGCCTGGTGGAAGCCTTCCTTCTCGAAGTCCTTCTCGGCCTTGATGAAATCATCCATCGGCACGGCGATGTCGCGGTCCACCAGGATGCGCACCCGGTTCAGGCCCTGGAAGGTGACGTCGGGCAGCTGGTTGGTCACCGCCTCGCGCAGGATCTTCTGGGTGCCTTCCTCGTAGGAATCATAGGCAGTGCGGAAGGTGACCTTGACGTCCGGGTTCTTCTTGGCGAATTCCGCCGCGATCTGCTTGTGGGTCTCATTGAACAGTTCGCCATAGGGATACTGCACGACGATCTCGGTGGCGGCTTGCGCTGCACCGGCGGCCATGACGCCGGCGATGGCGACGCTGGCAAGAAGGTTCTTCAGCATGAGCGTTACTCCTTTCAGGGGTGGGACTACTTCATGCCCGTCAGCGCGATGCCTTCGATGAACCGGCGCTGGGCCATCAGGAAGGCGATCACGAGAGGGGCGATGACAATGGTGGCCGCGGCCATCAGCGGGCCGAAATCCGTGCCGGCTTCCTGATTGCGGAAGGCGGCGACGCCGAGCGGCGGCGTCAGCAGATGCTCGCTGTTGATGGCGATGAGCGGCCAGAAATAATCGTTCCAGTGGGCGACCACGGAGAAGATGCCGAAGGCGGTCAGCGCCGGGATGGCGGTCGGCAGCATGACGCGCCAGACGATGCCGAATTCCGAGATGCCGTCCATCCGCGCGGCGTCGATCAGATCATCCGGCACGGTCATGAAGAACTGCCGCATCAGGAAGATGCCGAACACCGAGATGGTGAAGGGCACCACCAGGGCTGCGTAGCTGTCGAGGATGCCGATCTGGTGAAACAGCAGGAACAGCGGCACCGAGATGGCGTGCGGCGGGATCAGCAGGCACAGCAGCACCACCGCGAACAGCGTCTGCTTGCCCCTGAAGCGCAGCTTCGACAGCGCATAGGCGCAGGGCAGGGCCACCAGCACCTGCAGCGCGAAGATCGAGATGGTGACGATCGCCCCGTTCAGCAGGAACCACAGCAGCGGCGCCTTGGTGAAGGCGGCGGTGTAATTCTCCACCACTGCCAGCTGGTCGGGCCACAGGCGGATATGGTCGAGGAAGATTTCCGTCGACGGCTTCAGCGAGGTGGAGAGCATCCACACGAACGGGGCCAGCATGAAGGCGGCACCGGCCAGCAGCAGCGCATGGCGCAGAACGGCGAAGCCAAGGGTCGGGCCAAGGGTGGAGCGGGCACTCATTGGTAATGCACCTTCTTGTCGATCAGCTGGGTTTTCACCACCGTGAGCAGCAGCACGAAGGCCAGGAAGACGACGGTGATGGCGGCGGCATAGCCGGAGCGGAAGAATTCGAAGCCTTCCGCGTACATGGTGTAGAGCAGCACCTCGGTCGCCTTGTTCGGGCCACCCTTGGTCAGCACATGCACGGTGTCGAACACCTGGAAGGAGCGGATCGAGGTGATGACCACCACGAACAACGTCACCGGCCCCAGCATCGGCCAGGTCACCAGGCGGAAGCGCTCCCAGGCGCTGGGCACGCCGTCCATCTCGGCGGCGTCGTAGAGGAAGCGCGGGATCGAGACGATGCCGGCCAGAAACAGCACCATGTTGAAGCCGACCGCCTGCCAGATGCCGATGGTCGCCAGTACGTAGAGCGCCAGATCGCCATCGGTCAGCCAGTTCTGCGGCGTCATGCCGACCAGCTTCAGCAGCAAATTCACCAGCCCGAATTGCGGGTGCAGCATGAATTCCCAGACGATGGCCATGGCGATCAGCGTCGCCATCACCGGCAGGAAAAACACCGCGCGGTAGAAGGTCTTGCCGCTGTCGCCGGCCTCGATCAGCAGGGCGACACCGAGGCCCAGCAGCACCGAGCCCGGCACGACGAGGGCGACATAGATCATCGTGTTGGTCAGCGAGATCCAGAACACCCGGTCGCCGAACATGTCGGCATAGTTTTCCAGACCGATGAAGGCGAGACTCTTCGCGCCCAGCTGATAATCGGTCAGCGACAGCGCCATCACCGCCAGGATCGGTCCGACCAGCAGTGCAATCATCAGCACCACCGCCGGCGTGCAGAGCGCATAGGCGGCCATCGCCTGGCGCAGCCGGACCCAACGCCCGATCCCGGCCGGCACGGCCCGTGGCAGGGCAAGCGGCCCGTTATCGCCGAGTTGCCGGTCGAGCGCGTGGTCAGCCATGCGCCGTCTCCCGCGTGGTCGCCGGGGCAGCCGGGGCCACGTCGATGCGCTTGCCGTCCTGTCCAAACAGCAGCGGCAGCCGGCCGGCAAGGTCGATACCCACATTCTCACCGATGCGGGGACGGAGTATGCCGGGTTCGCTGCGCACTACCAGCGGATGTTCCTCCTCGCCGGCCAGGATATGGACCAGCAGGTCGGACCCGAGATTTTCCAGATGCGCGACCCGGCCCAGCAGTGCGGCGCTTTCCGGCGCGGCGAGCGCCGCATGTTCCGGGCGGAAGGCCAGCCGTACCAGTTCGCCGGTGCGGGCGGCGGGGGCCAGGCGGATCGTGCGGTCCTCGACCGCCAGCGCGCCATCCTCCGTGACCGTCGCGGGCAGCACGTTGATCTTCGGGCTGCCGATGAATTCTGCGACGCGGATATCCCTCGGGTCGTTATAGACGGTCTCCGGTGCGGCCACCTGCAGCACCGCGCCATCCATCATCACGGCGATCCGGTCCGACATGGTCATCGCCTCGGCCTGATCGTGCGTGACATAGATGAAGGTGGTACCCAGCCGGCGGTGCAGCTGCGCGATCTCTGCGCGCATATGGACACGCAGCTTGGCATCCAGGTTGGACAGCGGCTCGTCCATCAGGAAGGCCTTGGGATGGCGTACCATGGCGCGGCCCAGCGCCACGCGCTGGCGCTGCCCGCCCGACAGCTGCCCCGGCTTGCGGTCCAGCAGATGGCCGATATCCAGCATGGCAGCGACGCTCTGGACCTCCGCCGCGATAGCGCTTTCCAGCGATCCGGTGCCCGGCATCAGCTTGCCGACCAGCGGCCAGCGCTGATGGCCCTTCAGCTGACGCATGCGCAGGGGAACGGCGATGTTCTCCGCCACCGTCAGATGCGGATAGAGCGCATAGGACTGGAACACCATGGCGAGGTCGCGGTCGCGCGGCCGCAGCCCGTCCACCGCCGTCTCGGCAATGCGCACGGAGCCGCTGGACTGCATCTCCAGTCCGGCGACGATGCGCAGCAGCGTGGACTTGCCGCAGCCTGACGGGCCGACCAGCGTCATGAATTCGCCCGGCCGAATGTCGAGATCGACCCGGCGCAGCACCTCGGTGCGGCCGAAATTCTTGGTGACGCCGTCAATGTCGATACCAGCCATCGGGAACCCTGTCCTTTGTGCAGAAGACAGGAGGACCCTAGGCCAGGTATGCGGTTCCTTTTTTGACCGTGGCTTGAATATTGGGCAACAAGAGGTACCGGATGACGGGACGGATGATCCGGCCGGCCCGCCGGAAGCGCGCCCGGATCGGCGATTGTGCGGGTGCGAGAAGCTTGGTACTTTCGTACCGTACCGGTTCCGTCATACGGTGATATGCGATGCCGAAGGCCCTGATCGCCGACGACCACGCCCTGATCCGCCGCGGCCTGCGCGAGATGCTGGAAGGCTGCGCGCCCGATATGGCCGTGCTGGAGGTCGAGACCCTGCCGCAGGTGGTGGATTGCCTGACACGCGACCCGGATATCGGGCTGGCGCTGCTGGATCTCGTCATTCCCGGCGCGCGCGGGCTGGAGGGGCTGGAGTTGCTGAGGCGGCACTTCCCGGCGGTCGCCGTTGTGGTGGTCTCGGCGGACGAGACCCCGGCGCTGATCCGCCGCGCACTGGCGGCGGGGGCGGCGGGCTATCTGCCGAAATCGACCCGGCCGGAGGTGATGGCCGGCGCGCTCAGGCTGGTGCTGGCCGGCGGCGTCTATGTGCCGCCCTCGATGATCGACCGCGAGGAAGAGCCGGAGCCCGGCCTGCCGGCGCTGGACCCCGCGACGCTTGGCCTTACGGAGCGGCAGGCCGACATATTGATGCTGCTGGGGGAGGGGTTGTCCAACCGCGCCATCGGCGGCCGGCTGGGGCTGGCCGAGCAGACGGTGAAGAATCAGGTCTCGCAGACCTTGCGCCGGCTGGGCGTGGCCTCGCGCATCGAGGCTGCCGTGCTGGCCCGGCGTTACCGCAAGGTTTAGGCTAAGAGATGCTGCAAGATGGCGCGCAGCCGCATCGCCTGCAGCGGTTTGTGCAGCACCGGGAAGCCCAGATCCTGCACTTTCTGCAGCAGTTCCGGCGCGGTTTCGCCGGTCACCATGACGGTCGGTACCGGCGCGCCCAGCTTCTCGGCAATGCGGGCGGCGACCCGGTCGCCGGTACGGCCACGCTGCAGGTGATAATCGACGATCAGGACTTCCGGCGCGCCATCCAGCTGCTCCAGAGCCGCCGCGACGTCGTCCAGCCCGGCGGCGGCCGCTGCCTGGCAGCCCCAGGCCTCGAACAGCAGCAGGGCGGCACGGCGGATTTCCGGGTCGTCATCGACCAGCAGCAGCCGGCGCCCGGCGAGCAGTCGGTTCGGCGCAAGAGGCACGGCAGCTGGTACGGCTGTCGCCTCGGCGGCTTCGGCGGAGAGTGAGAAGCGCGAACCGAAGCCGGGCCGCGTCGCCACTTCCAGCCGGTGCCCCAGCAGGCGCGCCAGCCGGTCGGCGATGGACAGGCCCAGCCCGATGCCCTGCTGTGCCGCCGTGCCCTCCAGCCGGTGAAATTCCCGGAACACCGCGTCGGCTTCCGCCGGGTCGAAGCCTGTCCCGGTGTCGATCACATCGAGCCGCAGCCCATCGGCGCGGCGGCGTACGCCCACCAGCACGCGGCCGGTCTCGGTATATTTGATCGCGTTCGACAGGAAGTTGCGCAGGATACGGCCCAGCATCGCCGGGTCGCTGCGCACGGCGAGCCCGCTGTCGAGAATGGTGAGGGCGACACCCTTGCGCTCGGCCAGCGGCGCGAATTCCCGGCGCAGCGCCTTCAGCAGCGGCCCCAGCGGCACCGCCGCGAAGGCTGGCGTGACCACGCCGGCATCCAGCTTGGAGATGTCGAGCAGCGCATCGAACAGGCCGGAGACGGTTTCCAGGCATTCGCCGATCTGCGCCGCGATCTCCTTCTGCCGGTCGTCTTCCAGCCGGGCCGCCAGCGCCGAAACGAGAATGCCGACGGCGTGCAGCGGCTGGCGCAGATCGTGGCTGGCGGCGGCCAGGAAGCGCGACTTGGCGAGGTTTGCCTCCTCCGCCGCCCGCTTGGCGGCATCCAGCGCCTCCTCGGCGCGCTTGCGCTCGGTGATGTCGGTATAGACGCCGACGATGCCGCCCTCGCGGGTGCGCCGTTCGCAGGATTGCAGCCAGCGCCCGTCGCGCAGCTGGATGAAGGTGTCGCGGGCCAGATTATGGCAGTTCATCCGTGCGCGGCGGTACTGGTCCGGGTCCCAGCCGGCGGGCAGCAGGCTGATCTCGGCGACGCTGGTATAGGCGATGTTCATCTCCACCAGCGCATCGAAGCGCACGCCGGGGCACACTTTTTCCGGTTCGGCGAAGAAGCTCTTGTAGCGGGAGTTGCAGAACACCAGGCGGTCCTGCGCATCCCAGATGACGAAGGCCTCGGACGCGCTTTCGATGGCATCGATCAGGCCATATTCCTGCGTGCCCTTCACAGGGCATTTTTCCTGGTCCCGCGCCCGCATGGCCTTGCCCCGGTGCTACCGATAAGGCGGCCAGTCTAGGCTGCGGGAGATCGCAGATTATTTCGGTTTCATGAATTTTCAGAGCGCTCCCGGGAGGGATCGCAGCGCAATTCCCGCTGGGCCCCTCTGGCTTTCACACTGCAAACGCTGTCCTCTTCCGGCTGCACGCAGGCTTACCGTGCCTTTGGCAGCATCACCGTTACCAGCAGGCCGCCGGCCGGTGCGTCCCCTAGCTCTATGACACCGCCATGCGCCAGGATCACATCGCTGGCGATGGTCAGGCCAAGGCCGGTGCCGCCGGTCTCGCGGTTGCGTGAGGTCTCCAGCCGCGTGAAGGGGCGGAACGCCTCCTCGCGCTGCGCCGCCGGGATGCCCGGCCCGTCATCGGCGATGGTGATGGCGATGATGTCCCGCCCGTCGCGCAGCGTCACCCGGACCTCGCTGCCGAACTTGCAGCCATTATCGATCAGATTGGCGAAGACCCGGCGGATCGCCACCGGCCGGCAGGTCAGGCCGGCATGATCGGGGCCGTCATAGACGACGCGACAACCGGCATCGGCGGCGGTGTCGCACAGGCTGATCAGCAGCGAGCCAAGATCGACGGCGCTGCGTGCCTCATCTTTCAACTGATTGCTGGCGTAGGTCAGCGTCGCGCTCACCATCGCCTCCATCTCATTGATGTCCGACAGCACCTGGCGCCGCTGCTCCGGGTCCGGCACATATTCGGCGAACAGCCGCAGCCGGGTGAGCGGGGTGCGCAGATCATGGCTGATCGCGGCGATCATCTGCAGGCGGTCATCGACGAACTGCTTCAGCCGCAGCTGCATCTCGTTGAAGGAATGGCCGATGGCCCGCAACTCCGGCGCGTTGAAATCGCCGACCAGGCTGAGCTCGCGGTTGCGGCCCAGCTTTTCCGCCGCCGCCGCCAGATCGTCCAGCGGCCTGACGATGCCGCGCGCCACCCAGATCGACAACAGGCCGATTATCAGAACCACGGAGATCGGCAGCAGCACGTTGCGGATCATCCGCACGGTTTCCTGCCCGTCGCTCCTGGGCATCACCAGCAGCCATCCCCCGGAACCGATGCGGAAGGCGATGCGCAGATCGCTGCTGAGCATATTGCTGCGCCTATCATCAAGCACATCCGTCATCACCGTCGGTAGCGGCGGCAGGATGACGACCAGGGGGCGCGGCGAATATTCCGGATCGTCCAGATCATCCGCCATCAGCAACACATCCTGCGGTGCCAGGCCGAGCGTATCGGCGATCTGCAGATGCAATTCGGCAAAAGCGCCGGTCCGAGAGGTGTGAGGGAACTCCGGTCGCGTATTCAAAGGCTCGATATCGAGCCAACGCCGGACCGGCAGGTCTTGCAGCGCGACCGACCGTTCAGCGGCTGGCACGGCGACGCTGCGGTCGCGTATATCGTGCAGATTGTCGAGCAGCCAGTCGCGGTCGAAGAACATGATTTGGGGCGGGCGAATTACCAGCGGCATCACCTCATCGACAGCTTTCACCGCCAGCAGGCCGCCGACGATGACCAGCGCAATGCGCGGCGCGAGCCGCAGCCGCGACCAGAGCGGAATCCTCACACCTTTATCCTCATGGCCAAATCCTGCTGCAGCGTGACCGGTATGGCGAAAAAATAGCCTTCGTTGCGGATGGTCTTGATGAAGGCCGGGTCTTGCGGATCGGCCTCGATCTTGCGGCGCAGCCGGCTGATCTGCACATCGATGCTGCGGTCGATGGCCTCGCTCATGCGGCCATGCGCCAGATCCAGGAGCTGGTCGCGCGTCAGCACGCGCTGCGGAAACTCCAGGAAGGTCGCCAGCAGATCGAATTCGCCGCTTGTCAGGTCGGTCAGCGCGCCGGCCGGCGAGGTGAGGGTGCGCCGGCTGGAATTGAGCAGCCAGCCGGCAAATTCGTAGATTGTCGCGACGGGGCGCTCAGCATTGATGCTGGCGGCACCCAGCCGGCGGGTGACGGCGCGGATACGGGCCAGCAGCTCGCGCGGATTGAAGGGCTTGACCACATAATCGTCGGCGCCGATCTCCAGACCGATGATCCGGTCGGTGTCGCCGCTCATCGCGGTCAGCAGGATGATCGGCACGCTGCTCTGCCCCCGCATGCGGGGCCAGAGCGACAGGCCGTCCTCGCCCGGCATCATGATATCCAGTACGATGACGTCTATGCGCGCCGTCTCGCACACGGAGAACATGGCCCGGCCATCGCCGGCCTGGCTGACCTTCAGCCCGTGATCGGTCAGGAAGCGCGCCAGCATGGCGCGGATGCGGTGATCGTCATCGACGATCAGGACGTGGGTGGTGGGTTTGATGCTCACATCTGCCTCTGGTGCCTTGGGCTGAAGCCACTATATCACCTGGCTCAAACCCGGCGCAGGCGCCGCAACATTCTGAAACATATCGACATGGAACCGACACCCGCCCAGCCGCCCGGCGGATTAGGATGCCCCCATCTTTACTTCCCCAGCAAAGGGCCTTCCCCGATGAAAAGCACGATCCTTCCCAGTCTGCCGCGTATCCTGCTTGCCGCCGCGGCGCTGTCCGCACTGCCCTTTGCCGCCCTGGCGCAGCAGCCGGGCCAGAAACCGGACGATAAAACGGGAAAAAGCGACTGGGAGGTCATGCTGGGTGCCGGCGGCCTGTTCCAGCCGGACTACGAAGGCAGCGACGATTACGAGGTCACTCCGCTGCCCCTGCTGATGGTGAATTACCGCGACCTCGTCTTCCTGCGCGGCCCGACGCTCGGCGCCAATGCCATCACCCTGCAAGGCCCGAATCCGGGAGACAAGCTGCAGATCGGCCCGCTGGTCCGCTACGAATTCGGCCGCGACCAGAGTGATAATGACGATCTGCGCGGCTTGGGCGATATCGATGGCGGTGTCGAAATCGGCGGCTTCATCAGCTACAGCACCGGCCCCTGGTCGGCCGACCTCACCCTGTTCCGCGATGTCAGCGACGCGCATGACGGGCTGACGGCGGAACTCTCGGCCGGACACCGGCTGTCGCTGGGGCCGAAGCTGATGCTGCGCAGCGAAATTTCCACCACCTGGGCGGACGATAATTACACCCAGACCTTCTATGGCGTCACCGCCACGCAGTCGGCACGCAGCGGCATGCAGCAATACACTGCGGAAAGCGGCTTCAAGGATGCCGGCATTACCTTCGATCTCGACTACCGGCTGACGGAAAACTGGAGCGTCACCGGCCGGGTTGGCTACAAGCGCATGCTGGGCGACGCCGCCGACAGCCCGCTGGTGTCGGTTCGCGGCTCCGAGGATCAGTTCAGCACCGGCGTTTTCGTCAGCTACAGATTCTGATCGACCCGGTTTCCACCAGCAGAGGCTCGGCCCGCAGAGGTTTACGGGCGGATCGGCGAACCGGATCATGGGCGTTCCCCTGCCATGATCCGGTTCACCGCGCTGGCCGCTATCTGTCCGGGAAGGCGGGGCCACATCACGTCGAAGCGGTTGCGGATGTTCAGGCCGAAGCGCATCGCCTGCCATACCGGGCGTGATTGTATGAAAACGTTTACATCGCTGTAACCGTGGCGTCACACGGCGCTGTCATGGTGTCCCGGTCATTGATCGGAGACCGGACAAACCCATGCGCAAGACGCCGACCATCCGTGATGTTGCCCGTGTGGCCGGTGTGTCCATCGCCACCGTGTCGCGGGTCATCAACGGCACCGGGCCGGTGGCCGTGGATCGGGCCGAGGCGGTGCGCGCGGCGATGGTGGAGATCGGCTTCCGGCCGAACGCCATTGGCCGGCAGCTGAAGACCAGCAGCAGCCGCACCATAGGCATTCTGGTGCCGTCGCTGTTCAACCCGGTCTTCGCCGATTCCGTTCAGGGCTGCCAGGAGGCGGCGGGCGCCGCCGGCTATGCCACGCTGCTGGCCGCCACCGATTACGATCCGGGCCGCGAGCGCAGCGCCGTCGAGGCGCTGCTGGCCAACCGCGTCGAAGGGCTGGTGCTCACTGTCGCCGATGCGGCGGAGAATGAGACGCTGGACATGCTGGATGCCGAGGGCGTGCCCTATGTGCTGGTCTATAACCAGCCGGATGAAGGCGGCCGCCCGGCCGTGACCATCGACAACCGCCGCGCCATGGCCGATCTGGTGCGCTACCTGATCGGCCTCGGCCACCGGCGCTTCGCCATGATCGCCGGCTCCTTCACCGCCTCCGACCGGTCGCGCCTGCGCTTCGAAGGTTTTGCCGATGCGCTGCGCGAAGCCGCCCTGCCGCCCGGTCTGCTGCTGGAAGTGCGCTTCGACGATACCGAGATGGCGCCGCTGCTGGCCGGCCTGTTCAGCGGGCGTCCAGCACCTACGGCGCTGGTCTGCACAACCGATCTGCTGGCGCTGGCGGCGATCCGTTCCTGCCGTGCGCTGGGGCTGGCGGTGCCACGTGACGTCACCGTCACCGGCTTCGACGGTATCGCCCTCAGCGCGCTCACCAGCCCCAGCCTTACCTCGCTGGTCCAGCCCAGCCATGTGATGGGCCAGCAGGCGGTCGGGCATCTGCTTGGCCGTCTTGGCACCGGCGCCATGCCGCGCCAGGTGATCCTGCCGCACCAGATCCGGCCCGGTGAGTCGGCGGCGAAGCCGTCGCCTCGCCTGGCGGATGTCATCCCGCTCCGTCCAACTGCCACAGAAGGAGATTTTTCATGAGCACCCGCCATCTTCTGGCCGCCGCCGCGCTGGCCGTCACCGCGATTACCGGGGCCGCCGCCTGGCAGCCCGCCGCCGCCGAAGGCAATGCGATCTGCTACAACTGCCCGCCGGAATGGGCCGACTGGGCCTCGCAGCTGAAGGCGATCAAGGAAAACACCGGCATTGCCGTGCCGCACGACAACAAGAATTCCGGCCAGACCCTGTCGCAGCTGCTGGCCGAGAAGGCCAATCCGGTTGCTGATGTCGCCTATTACGGCGTTTCCTTCGGTATCCAGGCCGCCAAGGAAGGCGTGGTGCAGCCTTACAAGCCAGCCGGCTTCGACGAAATTCCCGAAGGTCTGAAGGACCCGGCGGGCAACTGGTTCACCATCCATTCCGGCACGCTGGGCCTGATGGTGAATGTCGATGCGCTGGGCGGCAAGCCGGTCCCCACCTCCTGGAAGGACCTGCTGAAGCCGGAATATAAGGGGATGGTCGGCTATCTCGACCCGTCGAGCGCCTTTGTCGGCTATGCCGGCGCCGTCGCCATCAACGGCGCGATGGGCGGTAGCCTGGAGGATTTCACCCCCGGCATCGCCTTCTTCAAGGAACTGATGAAGAACGATCCGATCGTGCCGAAGCAGACCTCCTACGCCCGCGTGCTGTCCGGCGAGATTCCGATCCTGATCGACTATGACTTCAACGCCTACCGCGCCAAGTACAAGGACAAGGCCAATGTCGCCTTCGTCATCCCGGCGGAAGGCTCGGTGGTCGTGCCCTACGTCATGAGCCTGGTGAAGGGCGCGCCGCATGAGGCGAACGGCAAGAAGGTGCTGGACTTCGTGATGTCCGACAAGGGCCAGGCACTCTGGGCCAATGCCTTCCTGCGGCCGGTGCGCGCCAGCGCCATGTCGGCGGAAGCAGCGTCCAAGTTCCTGCCGGCGGCCGACTATGCCCGCGCCAAGCCGGTGAACTACGCCAAGATGGCCGAGGTGCAGAAGGGCTTCGGCGCGCGCTATCTGGCGGAAGTCCGTTAACCCAACTGTGTTGAAGGCGGCGGGGTCGCTCCAGCCCCGCCGCCATCGCCTTTTCCGTCCGGAACCGGTTTCTATGTCCGACAAACGCGACAATTTCCTGCTGGCGATGCTGCTGGCCCCGGCCCTGCTGGTGTTCTGCGCCTTCTTCCTGCTGCCCATCGGCCGGCTGGCGCTGGCCGCCGGCAGCGGCCCGGACGGGATCATGGCCTATGCGGCGATCCTGACCGATGCGCGCTATCGCGAAAGCCTGATCGCCACCGTGCTGCTGTCGGCCGGGGTGACGCTGGCGACGCTGGTTCTGTGCGCGGTGTGCGGCCTGTTCCTGGAACGCAACCGCTTCCCCGGCCGTGCCGTGCTGATCGGCATCATGACGCTGCCGCTGTCCTTTCCCGGCGTGGTGGTCGGTTTCCTGGTCATCATGCTGGCCGGACGGCAGGGGCTGATCGGCGCGCTGACCGAGACGATGACCGGCTCGAAGCTGGTCTTCGCCTATTCCATGGCCGGGCTGTTCGTCGGCTATCTCTATTTCTCCATTCCGCGCGTCATCCTGACCGTCATGGCTTCCGCCGAGAAGCTGGATAGAAGGCTGGAGGAGGCGGCGCGGTCGCTGGGGGCCTCCACCTTCGCCGTCACCCGCGACGTCATCCTGCCCGGCCTGCTGCCGGCGCTGCTGTCCTCCGGCGCGATCTGCTTCGCGACCTCGATGGGCGCCTTCGGCACCGCCTTCACCCTGGCGACCAATATCGATGTGCTGCCGATGGTCATCTACACGGAGTTCACGCTGCACGCGAACATCGCCATGGCGGCGGCACTGAGCCTGATCCTCGGCCTCATCACCTGGGCGGTGCTGGCGCTGGCCCGGACGGCGGCCGGCAATTCTGTCGCGGCGGCGGGGTGAGGGCGATGAACCGTCCCTTCCTGTTTGCCGCACAACTGGCGCTGACCCTGCTGGTCGCCGCCTTTCTGGTGATCCCGGTGCTGATGTCGATGCTGGCCGGCGTCACGGTGAATTTCTTTCAAGGCATCAGCAGTGGCCTGACGCTGCGCTGGGTGTGGCGGGTGCTCGACCTCTATGCCGACACGCTGGCCCTGTCGCTCGGGCTGGCGCTGGCCTGCCTCGCCTGTACCCTCGTCCTCGGCGTGCCGGCGGCCTATGCGCTGGCCAAGCGACCGTCGCGACTGACGCGGCTGATCGAGGAAATGCTGGTGGTGCCGGTCGCCGTGCCCGGCCTGGCGACTGCTCTGGCATTGCTGATCGCCTATGGCGGCTTCCGCGAGTTCCGCACCAGCGCCGCCTTCATCCTGGTCGGCCATGTGCTGTTCACTTTGCCTTTCATGATCCGCGCCGTGCTGGCGGTCTTGTCCTCGATTGACCTTAAGACGCTGGAGGAGGGCGCGCGCAGCCTGGGCGCCAGCTTTCCGCAGCGCTTCTTTGGCGTGATCCTGCCGAATTGCCGGTCGGGCATCCTGGCCGGCTCGCTGATGGTGGTGACGCTCTCGATCGGCGAATTCAACCTGACCTGGATGCTGCACACGCCCCTGACCAAGACGCTGCCGGTCGGGCTTGCCGACAGCTACGCCTCGATGCGCCTCGAGATCGGCAGCGCCTACACGCTGATCTTCTTCGTGATGATCCTGCCGCTGCTGATGGCGATGCAGGCCCTGTCGCGCCCGCGCCGGCGCAAGGAAACCTGAGACATGACCACGCCTGGAACCCGTATCCGCCTGGCCGGCTGCGCCAAGATTTTCCCCGATGGCACGCGCGCGCTGGAACCACTCGATCTTGAGGTCAATGCCGGCGAGACGCTGGTGTTCCTCGGCCCCTCCGGCTGCGGCAAGACGACGACGCTGCGGCTGATCGCCGGGCTGGAAATGCCGGATGCGGGCGGGCGCATCCTGTTCGACGATGAGGATGTCACCGCGCTGCCCATCGAGAAGCGCAATGTCGGCATGGTGTTCCAGTCCTACGCGCTGTTCCCGAATATGAGCGTCGCCGGCAACATCGCCTATGGGCTGAAGATCCGCCGCGTGCCGGAATCCCAACGCCGCCGCCGCGTCGCCGAGATGCTGGACATGATGCGCATCACGGAACTGGCCGACCGGTCCATCGACCAGCTGTCCGGCGGCCAGCGGCAGCGCGTGGCGCTGGCCCGGGCGCTGGCCGTGGAACCGCGCGTGCTGCTGCTGGACGAGCCGCTGACGGCGCTGGACGCGAAGCTGCGCGAGGATCTGCGGTTGGAGATCGACCGGCTGCTGCGGCGCCTCGGTATCACCGCGATCTATGTGACGCACGACCAGGCCGAGGCGATGGCGCTGGGTGACCGCATCGTGGTGATGAGCAAGGGCAAGGTGGCGCAGATCGGCCGGCCGCGCGACATCTACCTGAAGCCGGCTGATCGCTTCGTCGCTGATTTCATCGGCTCCATGAACCGGCTGTCCGGCACGGTGCGCAACGGCCTGCTGGAACTGCCCGGCGGCAGCCTGCCCTGGGCCGGTCCGGACGGGCCGGTCGAGGCGGCGCTGCGTCCGGAATCGCTCCGGCCGGCGGAAGAGGGCATGCCTGCCCTGACCGGCACGGTAATCTCCGCCTTCTTCCTTGGCGACCGCCAGCGGCTTATTGTCGGGGGCATCGCGCCGGAACCGCTGATTGCCGATGTGCCCAACCGCATCGAGATCGCATCCGGCGATACGGTACGCCTGACCTTCGATGCCGACGCCCTGATCCAGCTTTCCAGTTAAATTGCCAGCCAGGACCGAATCATGCTGATTGCCCAGATCACCGACACCCACATCACCCGCGAGCGCAAGCCGGCCTATAACCGGGTCGATACCGCCGCCTATCTGGAACGCGCGGTGGCGCATGTGAATGCGCTCGATCCGCGCCCCGACATCGTCGTCATGACCGGCGATCTGGTGGATGAGGGCAGTGCCGGCGAATATGCCATTCTGCGCGACATCCTGGCGCCGCTCGCCATGCCGGTCTATCTGATGCCGGGCAATCATGACGCGCGCGGCGCGCTGCGCGCCGGCTTCCCCGATCATCCTTATTTGGCTCAGGGCGGGGAGTGGATCCAGTTCGCCATCGAGGAATACCCGCTGCGCCTGCTGGCGCTGGACACGGTGACGCCGGGCCGCGGCCATGGCGAGCTGTGCGAGGGCCGGCTGGGCTGGCTTTCCGACCGGCTGGCCGAACAGCCGGAGCGCCCGACGCTGGTCATGCTGCATCACCCGCCTTTCCCGACGGGCATCGCCCATATGGACAAGATCGGCCTGCTGCAGGGCGCGGAGGCGCTGGGCGGCATCCTCAGCCGGCACAGGCAGGTGCAGCGCGTGATTTGCGGCCATCTGCACCGGCCGATCCAGGCGGTCTGGCATGGCACGCCGGTCAGCGTGGCGCCCAGCCCGGCGCATCAGGTGGCGCTGGATCTGCGGCCCGGCGGCCCGTCGGCCTTCATGATGGAGCCGCCGGCGATTCATCTGCACAGCTGGACTCCGGCCGGCCTGGTCACCCATCAGAGCTATATCGGGGCGTTCGACGGCCCCTACCTGTTCAAGGATGGCTCGCCGGCAGGTTAGAGTGCGATCGCTTTAAATGCGATCACCCAAGTGATGCATTTAAAGCGTGAATCGCCCTCTATCTTTTTGATTAGAGGCGGATTCACGTTTCAGGGTGAACCAGATATCTGATTCACCCTGAAACGATCCGGCTCTAGAGCTTCTCGGCCTGCTGCCTGCGCGCGTCACCATGCCGGGGCGGGAGGGCCGCCAGCAGCCATCCCGCCAGCGGAACCGCGGCCAGCCACATAACGAAGGCGGCGGACTGGCCGGCGATCAGCAGGGCGATGCCGGGTGCGAAGATCAGCACACTGGCCAGCGCGGCGGGGCGCCGCCTGGCTTCCGGCAGGCCGGACACGCGGCGGCGCTTCGGGTCGGTCGCGGTCAGCACGATGATGCCGGCGAGCGAGAGCAGGATCGCCGCCAGGGTCACTGTCACGGTCGTCATTCGGCGGCCACCGGGCGCTTGGCGCCGCTCCAGCGGGCTTCCGGGCGGCGGGAAAAGGCAGCGTAGAGATAGCCGATCCCGCCGGTCGCGAGGGCCAGGTCGAGCAGCACCACCATGTCGTTACCGCTCGCCATCAGCGGGCCCCAGCCGGTGCCGTCGATCAGCCAGCGCAACACCGGCAGGGCGATCAGCACGGCGCCCAGCAACCCCCGGTAAAGCCGGGTAAGCAGCACCTCGTCGCGCAGGATGCAGCCGATGACGATGGCGAGGCCAGAGGCGATCAGGAAGCTGGCGGGCGTCCAGAACAGCACGGTCCCGACGGGCAGCGCCAGCAGGTAGCCGATGCCGCTGGCCGCCAGCGCAATGGGCAGGCCATAGCCGACCACCGGCACGGACCGCCCGAGCCGGCGCCACAGTGGGCTGTCCGCGCGTCGGCGCAGCCAGAGCTGCAGGCCGGTCAGCGTGACGTAGCACATGGCGAGCCCCAGCGCGAACCAGATCACCCGCGACAGCAGGCCGGCGAAAGTGCCGAAATGCAGCACGCTGACCAGGGTGAAGGCGGTATCGCCGGCCGAGGGTGTGGTGCCGATGGTCGGCTTCGGCCCGAGATAGGAACCGTCGCTGCCCTTGAAGACATGCTGCTGGCTCTGCAACTCGCCTTCACCGGCAAGATGGAAGGCGAAGACCCGCGCATCGGCGCGGCCATAATGCATGATCGAGACGAAGGCCGGGGCGGAGTGCGACTTGTCGGCGGACTGCCGCAGCATCGCGTCCAGATTGGCCAGCGGGGCCGGGGTGGCATCCTCGCCCTCGGGCGTGCCGATGATGGTTTCGATCAGTTTTTCCTGGTCGCCGCCGAACGCCACCATGCTGATCGTCATCAGCCCGATGGAGCCGGCGAAGCTGAGGAACGCGCCGGTGAAAGCCAGCACGAAGGCGAAGGGCAGGCCCCAGCTGCCCGCCAGGATATGGCGGTCGCGGGCGTTCAGCAGCCGGCTCGACAGGCGCGGTGCGACGAACAGATCCTTGATGAGATGCCGGTGCAGCAGGAAGCCGGACACCGCCGCCGCCAGCATGGCGAAGCCCAGTATGCCGGTAAGGTAGAGCCCCACCGGGTTGGGCGCGTGCAGGTTCACATGCAGTTCGACCAGGAAATGCTCCAGCGCGCTGACCGGATCGTCGAATTCGTCGGCATAACCTTCCTGGCGCGTCAGGGTCTCCCCGGTCACCGGATCGAAGGTGAAGCGCACGCCCTTTTCCATCGGATGGCCGTCCTCCTTCACGCCATGCGTGTGGAAGAAGGCGCTGATATGGCCCGCCGGATTGTGGAACAGGTTGATGTCGTCCAGATATTCCGGATCGACCTGTCCGGCCAGTTCGCGGATTTTCGCATCCATCGGCGCCGCGAGCGGCTGCTGCGCCCGGCTGCCGCTGACCGACCAGGTGCCGATCTCATGCGCGAACACCACCACGGCACCGGTCAGGATAACGACATAGAGCGCCAGGCCCAGCACCGTGCCGGCCCAGCCATGCACCGCCAGCAGTCTTTTGCTGCGCGCCTGGGAGAGTTCGATCATCGCATCCGGTCTTTCAGGAAATGGTCCAGAGCACGGCGATGCCCGCCGCGTTGACAATGGCCAGGCCGGTCAGGAGCAGCGCGGCGCGGCGCAGATTCTCCGCCAGGATGGCGTAGAAGAAGGGGGCGGCCCACAATGCTGGAAACAGGATCAGCGGGAAGATCAGATGATCGACACCGGCGGCGCCGGCCGGGAACCATAACGGCATCGCCCCCATCGCCAATATGGCGATCAGCACGGCCATTGGCCCGCCCAGCAGCCATCGTGCCTGCCGCGCCGTTAACCAGCGCCTGCCCGTCTCGCCTGCCATGCTCCGCGTCTCCAAACTCGCCCTCCGATAGGGTGCAAACCATACCGCGAGTGCGAATAAGTGGCAATCCTAGCTTTGGGTGGTTTGAAATGCATAGCCGTCAGAGGCGGGGCCCCAGAGGCAGGGCCCCGGAGGCAGGGGGGCGATTCGGCGATTTCCAATTTCCAATCATTGGAAATTGCAGATTGCCGCCTATAAAGCGATCGCGGAAAAACGCGCCGGATTTCTTCCGTAGAAAAACGGAGAATTGCAAAAAGAGTATGAAAACTGAACGGCTTCCGGATTGTTAAAAATATAATCAGGAAGAATAAATGGTCTGGAAAATATACATAAGATTAAGTTGAATAATTGGAATTTTCGTCTTTTTTGGAAATGGCCTTCCTTTATCCCATGAATACCTCACAAGTCGGCTCTAAGAGTCTGTCCGGAGACTTTATGATTGATTGCAGAGCTTTCTGATCATGAGGCGGATGGAGGCGAGTTTCAAGAAGG
>NZ_MPOB01000015.1 GCF_002148795.1 Oceanibaculum nanhaiense
TATTTTGCCGATACAATGGGCCTTGTGCATAATTTTACAGCTGTTCTAGATTGGCGGCGGCGTGGGGAAATAATAAAAATTGTCCAAGATTCTTATTTTACGGGTGGCATAGGAAAGGTTCCCGACGAGGTTGGAAATTTCGTAAGAAAAAGATTTTTAAACTCTCTTCAGTATACTCAAATTATGCGGAGGTTGGACAGTCGGCGTACTGAGGGTGTGGGCAGACTTGTCAAAGAAGATGCTACACAGGACCAGATATTTGGTCAATTTCAATATTTGTATAGAGATGTATTATTTAGGGACTTAAGACATAAAATTTGGAATGGCACTCAGGTGAAGACGATATCAGCCATGACAACGCGCGCGGGGTTTTCTTTGGATAATGGCGTTCCTTATCCTACTTTTCAGGAAGACTATGGCCTTGTGCTTGTTGATAATTTTAAGGACCATCGCGGTGATCCTGAGAAGCTGTTGAGAGCCGCCGCATTTGCCGGTTGGGGGGTTGTTCCTGAAAGCCAAAAACATCGGATTCGGGAAGTTGCTCAACATATAGAAGAGCGTAGGTCCAAGAGGTATCAAGCGTGAGTTCAAATTCTCGGAGATTGCAAACTTTGAGAGCATTGACCGCAGCAGCAAAATCTCGCTCGGGATTGGCGGCGTTTAACCATGTAGATCATGAACTTCAAGAGATCGGTACCGCCACACGAGTTTCCCCGCAAAGGCGTAGCCATTTGCTACAAGTTTTCCATGGTATGCGAGCGCTTGAAAGCGCGCTTAAAGAGGTGGCTAGAAGCCATGGTCTTCCAACAAGAAATACTCTTGGAGGCGTTTTTTATGAGCTGAGCAATGTTCCGGCAAACCATCCGGCCCATTTAAGCGCACGAGATCGAAGTCGATTTCTGAGAAATGTTGCGTCCACACGTAATTCAATTATGCATCAGGCGAATAAATTTCCAAGGAGTGAAAGAGAGGTTAGTGTCACTATGGGTGAAATCGCCGCATGCTTTTCCTTATTAGTGAGATAACGCTTGATGTTATAGTTATCGTTGTAGGTGTGAGCGCCTTAAAGGGTTTCTAATGCCGTAATGCGCTTCGCAGTGTTCCTTTTCTGCATCCGTGCAGTGATGTTTGCCTTTCATTTTCTTCCCGCCCACCTCCCCCACACCCCCACTCCGGGATGGATTTCCGGGGCGGATCGTACTAGAGGTCAGGGCCGCGCGCTCCGGTGAGGGGCGCGGCTGTTGCCCGCCCGCCAGGCAGGACCTTTAGCCAGTCCCTCGGGGCCGGTCCCTTATGGGAGTCGCATGACCCAGACCCGCATCGCCGTCTCGCACATCACCAAGCGGTATTTCCTGTACCGCACGGCGCTGGAGCGTCTGCTGCATGCCGGTTTCGGCGTGAAGGCCAAGCCGGTGCGTGCCTTCGAGGCGCTGAACGATGTCTCCTTCTCGGTCAAGGCCGGGGAATGCGTCGGGCTGGTCGGGCGCAACGGCTCGGGCAAATCGACGCTGCTCTACATCATCGCCAACACGCTGGCGCCGACTTTCGGCAGCGTCGCGGTGACCGGCCGGCTGGCGGCGCTGCTGGAGCTGGGATCGGGCTTCAACCCGGAATTCACCGGCCGCGAAAACATCTTCTTTTATGCCGCCATGCTGGGGCTGAAGCGCGAGGAGATCGCCGCCCGCTTCGAGGAGATCGTAGAGTTCGCCGGCATCCGCGATTTCATCGACCAGCCGGTGAAGACCTATTCCTCGGGCATGACTGTGCGGCTGGCCTTCTCCGTCACCACCTGCATCGAGCCGGAAATCCTGATCGTGGACGAGGCGCTGGCGGTCGGCGACGAGGCGTTCCAGCGCAAATGCATCGCCCGCATGGCCGATCTCCGGTCGCGCGGCACCACCATCCTGTTCGTCAGCCACAATGCGCGCAGCGTCATCGAACTGTGCGACCGCGCCATCCTGCTCGACCGCGGCGAGATGCTGGTGGATGGCAAGCCGGACGAGGTGATCGTCGCCTATCGCCGCATGCTCTACATGGAAGGCGAGCGCTACGAGGCCTACCGGCAGGAGCTGAAGGCGCATAATGGCGACCCGAAGCCGCTGCTGCTGGCGCGCGAGACCGAGAACGGTTCAAACGGCAATGGTGCGGCTGAACCGCAGATAGAGTCGGAGCCCGGCGCCGCCTATTACGACGAGTCCCTGAAGCCGGAAAGCATGCTGATGCATGAACCGGCCGGCGCGGTGATCTCGGAGCCGGCAGTGTGCCTGGTTGGGGCCGATGGCGCGCCCGCCGCGCGGGTGAACATGCTGAAGCGCGGCGAGGAATATGTGATCCGCTACCGCGTGCGCTTCGAGGAGGATGCCCGCGATGTCGGCTTCTCCACCAGCGTGCAGTCGATGAACGGCGTCATGCTGGGCGGCGGCTCGCTGGTGCTGGCCGACGAGACCATCCCCCTCGTGCCGGCCGGCAGCGTGATCGAGGCGCGGCACGTGTTTTCCTGCCGGCTGCTGGCCGGCACCTATTTCGCCAGCCTCGGCTGTTCCGCCGTGAAGGATGGCGCGCGCCAGCCGCTGCACCGCATCGCCGATGCGCTGATGTTCTCGGTGCTGCCGGAGAAATCCTACAATGGGCGCGGCATGGTGGATTTCGCCTTCCGCAGCGGCCATGCCGTGATCGCGGGTGGCGCGGAACAGGACCGAAAAGCTGGAGAATAGAATGATGGTGCGGGCGGTCGGACTCGAACCGACACTCCTCTCGGAACCGGATTTTGAGTCCGGCGCGTCTACCAATTCCACCACGCCCGCACGGCAGAGGCGTCCTTCGACGGATCGGCATATTAGTCGCGGACGGCCTGCCGTCAATCGCGGTGTGGAGAGCCTATGACAAGTTCTGCTTCCGAGCGGCCCTCGCCGCTGCGCCGGCTGTATGACTGGACGCTGCGCTGGTCCGCCCATCGCCATGCGGAAAAGGCGCTGTTCGGCATTTCCTTCGCCGAGAGCAGCTTCTTCCCGATCCCGCCCGATGTGATGCTGATCCCGATGGTGCTGGCCGACCGTGCCCGTGCCTTCCGCTTCGCCGCGATCTGCACGCTGGCCTCGGTGCTGGGCGGCGCGCTGGGCTATGCCATCGGCCTGTTCCTGTTCGAGAGCGTCGGCCGCGCAGTGCTGGATTTCTACGGCTATGCCGCCAAGTTCGCGGAATTCTCGGCGCTCTATAACGAACAGGGCTGGCTGATCGTCGCCGGGGCCGGCTTCACACCCTTTCCCTACAAGGTCATCACCATCGCCAGCGGCGTGACCAGCATGGATTTCCTTGTCTTCATGCTGGCCTCGGCGGTGTCGCGCGGCGCACGCTTCTTCCTGGTGGCGGCCCTGCTGTGGCGCTTCGGCCCGCCGATCCGGGTTTTCATCGAGGCGCATCTCGGCAAGCTGACCGCCGCCTTCTTCATCCTGCTGGTGGGCGGATTCGTCGCCTTGAAATATCTGCTGTGAGCGCGGATTTTCCCCTGATGAACCGCATCGACACCCGCCTCGCCACGCTTGCCACCGCCCTGCTCAGCGCCGCGATTCTGGGTGCCGCGCTGCTGTCGCAGTTTGCCGGCGGGCTGCAGCCCTGCGTGCTGTGCGTCTATCAGCGGTGGCCCTATGTGGCGACGATCCTGCTCGGTCTGGCTGGTTTCGCGCTGGCACGGCGGCATCCGGGCGCGGCGCGGATCACCCTGGCGCTGGCCGGGCTGGTATTCTTCGTGGGTGGCGGCATCGCCGGTTTCCATGTCGGGGTGGAGCAGGGCTGGTGGCAGGGCACTTCGGGCTGCGGCGCGCCGACCGGCGGCGCGATGACGCTGGAAGATTTGCGCGCGCAGGTGCTGGCCGCCCCCGTGGTGCGCTGCGACGAGGTGCCATGGTCCCTGCTTGGCATTTCCATGGCAGGCTATAATTTCATTATCTCGCTGGCGCTGGCTGGTGCTGCCCTCTGGGCCGCTGCGCGCCGCACGGAAGATGGAGACGAGGCATGAGCAAGGCACAAGCCGCACATCCGCGCGTGACAGCAGAAGACCGGCTGCCCGGCGACCTGACGCGTGAGGAACTGATCGCCCGCATGATCCGCGTCGATCAGGCCGGCGAATATGGCGCGCGCCGCATCTATGAGGGCCAGCTCGCGGTGCTGGGGAAATCTCCCTCCGCCGCCACCATCCGCCACATGCACGAGCAGGAGCTGGAACATCTCGACACTTTCAGCCGGATGCTGGTGGAGCGCCGCGTGCGCCCGACCGCCTTGCAGCCGCTCTGGCATGTCGCCGGCTTCGCGCTGGGCGCGGCGACCGCGCTGATGGGCGAGAAGGCGGCGATGGCGTGTACCGTCGCGGTCGAGGAGACCATCGATGAGCATTACCGCCAGCAGGCCGAGACGCTGGGCGAGGACGAGGCACCGCTGCGCGAGACCATCGAACGCTTCCGCGCCGAGGAGCTGGAGCACCGCGACATCGGCTATGAGCACGGCGCCGAACAGACGCCGGGCTTCGAGCTGATGCGCGGCGCGATCAAGGCTGGCTCCCGCCTCGCCATCTGGCTGTCGGAACGGGTGTAGCCTCTACCCCCGCTTCGCGGCGCGCATCATCGCGGCGATGGCGAGGTTGGACTCGCCGCCCAGCGCTTCCAGTGCGCCGGCAGCCCCTTCCACATCCTCCGGTTTCTTGTTCTGCGACAGCTTCCATTTGCCGGTCAGGTTCTCGATGCCGATTTCCAGCCCGACGATGGCCTTGCGCATCCCGGTATAGAGTTTTTCCGGCATCTTACCGGTGGTCCAGGGCCTCTTCGGCAGCAGCTTTTCCTCGAACTGCGCCGACAGATCGTCCAGCATCTGCATCACCGCGATATCGTCGGTCACGCGCGGCTTCCCGGTGGCATGCACGGCGGCATAGTTCCAGGTCGGCACCTGGTGTTCGCTGGCGTACCAGTCCGGCGAGATATAGGCGTTCTGCCCGCCAAACACGATGAGCGCCGAGGCCGTGCCGTCGCAGGCTTTCCAGATCGGGTTGGCGTGCGCCACATGGCAGCGCAGCGTGCCGTGCGGCCCCGCCTTGCGGTCCAGCAGGAAAGGCAGATGCGCCGCCTGCATGCCGGTTTCCGTGTTGATGACCATCAGGGCGAAGGGGTGCGCCTCGATCAGGCCGAACAGCGCGTCAGGATCGTCGGTCGCGAAATGGCGGGGCACATACATGGCCTGGCTTTCCGGTCGCAGGAGAAAGATCAGAGGCGAACCCAGCCGGTGCCTTCATGGGTGAAGGCGAAGCGACCGGGGTGCAGGATTTCCGCCAGGATTTCCAGCGTCTCCAGAATACGCGGTCCGGGCCGGTTGAAAAAGTGATGACCGTCGGCAACATAGACACGGCCGTCCCGCGCCGCGCGCATGTCGGCCCAGCCGGGCTGGCCGGTCAGGGCCGATATCTCCGACAGGGTGCGTGGTATCTCGAAGCCGCAGGGGGCGATCACCACCACATCCGGATCGATGCGCAGCAAGGCCTCCAGCTCCAGCCAGGGCGAATGCTTCCCGGCCTCGCCGAACAGGCTGACGCCGCCGGCCCGCGCGATCAGTTCCGGCACCCAGTTGCCCGCCGCCATCGGCGGGTCCAGCCATTCGATGCAGGCGACGGTCGGCTTCGGCTCGATCAGACGTGTCTGCGATTCGATGCCCTCGATGGCGAGCGTCAGCCGGTCGATCAGCGCCTTGCCCTGGCGCACCGCACCCAGCGCGCGGGCGACGCGGCGGATGTCGGTCCAGATGCCGGCAAGGCTGGCCGGGCTGCAGGAGACGAGACGTACCGGGCGGCCGGTCAGCTCGCAGGCCGCCTGCTCCACCTCGCCCAGGCTGACGGCGCAGACCCGGCACAGATCCTGGGTGACGATGATGTCCGGCTGCAATTCGGCCAGCATCGCCTCATCCACCTCGAAGACCGACAATGCGTTGCGTGCCGCCTGCTTCACCTGGCGGTCGATCTCTGCCGAGGGGACGGTGATATCGATGCGCGGGCGGCTGACGATGGGCAGGTCGCCGATGGCGGCGGGGAAGTCGCATTCGTGGCTGCGCCCGACCAGATTGCCGGCATGGCCCAGCTCGGCCACGATCTCGGTGGCGCTGGGCAGCAGGCTGACGATGCGGGGCGGGCGGGTCATGGCGCGCTTCCTAAAGGGCGAGGTCGATCAGTGCGGCGGCGCCGAAGATAAAGATCAGCGCACCGGAAATCCTGTTCATCCATTCCAGATGGTGGATGTCCAGCCGGCCGCGCAGCAGCCCGGCGCCCAGCGCGATGCCGAACCACCACAGGCACGATCCGATGAACACCCCCAGCACCACCAGGATCGGGTCCAGCAGCGCCCTGTCGGCATCGATGAACACGCCCAGCGCGACGAAGATGCCGGCGAAGGCCAGGATGGTGATCGGGTTGATCAGGGTCAGCACGAAGGTGGTGAAAAAATCCCCCAGCAGAGAATGCATGCGCAAGGGCTCCTCCCCCTTGGGCAGCGCAGCGGTCTTCTTGTGGTAGGTATGGATACCCATGCCGAGCAGCAGGATGCCGCCGGCCAGCTGCATCTCCGACGTATGGTCGAGCAGCAGATGCGCCAGCGCCGCCAGCCCGAAGGCGGCGATGCAGCCATACAGCGCGTCCGCAACCGCTGCCCCCAGGCCGGAGACCAGCCCGTGCAGCCGGCTTTCCAGCACAGTGCGGTGCACGCACAGCACGCCGACAGGCCCGACCGGCGCCGCGATGGCGAGGCCGGCGAGTATCGATTTCAGGAACAGCCAGTCATGCATCGCGAGGACCGGCATCGCGAGGACCGGCATCGCCTAGGCGGGCATCGCCTGGACGGGCATCGCATGGGCAGGACGGGGCGGCTTGCGGAAGGAGGGAAAAGGGCATGCCTTGATTCTTGTTTCTGGGTTCTTGCTTCCGGTGTGACTTGAGACCGTGGATCATGAATACACGATGCGGCAAGGGCCTTCCACCGCGCGTCAAGCCGCGGCCTCGCGGAAGCGTGATTGTGCGGGGCTTCGTTTCGCAGGGTGGCGGTCCTATGTTTAGACTTGGTGTGTGACGAAAGAGGCGGCGATGCCCCAGGACGGCGAGACCGACGGCGATATTTTCGGACCGATCAAGCGCAAGCTGGTCGAGACCAAGCAGAAATGGGCGCGTGACGGCAGGCTGCTGACCGGCGAGCAGTCGAGTCCGGCGCAGCGCAGGCTACCGCCCGGCCAGCGCGAGGTGAAGAATTGGCCGGTACTGGATCTCGGCACCCATCCGGTGGTGACGCAGAAAGAATGGAAGCTCTCCGTCACCGGGCTGGTCGAGAATCCGGTCAGCTGGGACTGGGCAGCGCTGATGGCGCAGCCGGTGTTCCAGGATACCTCCGACATGCATTGCGTGACCGCCTGGTCGCGCTTCGAGAATCGCTGGGAAGGCGTGTCGGCGCGGCATCTCCTGTCTGTCGTGAAGCCGAAGCCGGAGGCGAAGTTCGTCATCCTGAAAAGCTATGACGGGTACGCCACCAACATCCCGCTGTCGGCCTTCGATGATGCGGATGTGCTGCTGGCGACCAAATGGGAAGGCAAGGCGATCCCCCGCGAACATGGCGGGCCGGTTCGACTTATCCTGCCGAAGCTCTATCTCTGGAAGAGCGCGAAATGGCTGCGCGATATCCGCTTCGTGGATCGCGATGCGCCCGGTTTCTGGGAAGTGCGCGGCTATCACAACAATGGCGATCCCTGGAAGGAAGAACGTTATGGCTAAGAAAGGCCTCGCCAGCTTTGCCGGCATGCTGGTCGCCGCCGCCGTCAGCACGGTGCTGCCGCAGGCCGCGCCGGCCAAGACCGGCGACGGCAGCGGTTTCGATTTCAGCTTCGAATCCATCGATGGCGGCGCGCTGCCGCTGGACCAGTATCGCGGCCGCCCGGTGCTGGTGGTGAACACTGCCTCACGCTGCGGCTTCACGCCCCAATATGAAGGTCTGCAGGCGCTGTGGGAGAAATACCGCGATCAGGGACTGGTCGTGCTGGGCGTGCCGTCGAACGATTTCGGCGGGCAGGAGCCGGGCAGCACCGAGGAGATCAAGCAATTCTGCGAAGTGAATTTCGGGATCGATTTCCCGATGACCGCGAAATATCCGGTGACCGGAGCGGACGCCCATCCATTCTACCGCTGGATCGCCGAAACGCTGGGCGAGTCCAAGGCACCGCGCTGGAATTTCTATAAATATCTGCTGGCGCCTGACGGCACTATCGCCGCCGCCTGGCCCTCCACGGTTAAGCCGGACAGTCGCACCGTCACCGACACGGTCGATACCCTGCTGGCGAAGTAGTTTATCCCGGCAGGTCGGCGGCGCGGGCGACGAGGCGTACCGGCATCGGCTCGCGCTTGCCGCGGATCGCCACTTCCTCGTGCGGATAGACCTCCAGCCCGGCGCCAGCGAGCCTAACCAGCGCTTCCGACACGGCAAGCTGGGCATCGCGCTCCTTGGCGATGCTTTCCAGCCGGCTGGCGGTGTTCACCGCATCGCCGATGGCGGTCAGCGCCATCGCCGTGCCATAGCCCATCACGCCGACGATGGCCGGCCCGACATGCAGCCCCATGGCCAGGCGCAGCGGCTCCTTCAGCTCATGCGCCAGTGTCTGGTTCAGCCGGTCCAGCCCCTCGCCGATGGCGCGCGCGGCGGTGAGCGCCTGTCGGCAGGCCTGGGCGGGATCGGCGTTTTCTTCCGCGCCGAACAGCGCCATGACGCCATCGCCGATGAATTTGTCGATGCGCCCGCCGGCGCCGGTGATGGCCTGGCCGGTCTCGGCGAAATAGCGGTTCAGCAGGAACACCGTGTCGAAGGGCAGCCGGTCTTCCGACAATTTGGTGTAGCCGCGCAGATCGGCGAACAGGATCGCCACCTGCTGCTCGCGTCCGCCGGACTCGCGCCCGGCGCGCAACGCGTCGCGGGCACTGGCGGCAGCCGGCAGCAGCGGCGTCACCTGCACGTCGCCGGTGGGCCGCGCCTGGCAGGCGAGGCGCACTTTCGGCGGGGCGGCGATCCGGCGCAGCACGCGCGTCTCCTCGGCTTCCGGCGGCGGCAGATATTCCGCGCCGGCATCGATCCGCACCCGGCAGGTCGAGCAGCGCCCGCGCCCGCCGCAGACCGAGGCATGCGGCCGCCCGGCGATGCGGCTGGCCTCCAGGATGCTGGTGCCGATGGCGACCCGGCAGGCGCTGCCGTCGGGATAGCGCACGGTCGCCCCCTTGCGGCGCAGCCCTGCCAGCCGGCGCGCGCCGCGTGCCAGAAGCGCCAGCGCGATGCCGCCCAGGAACAGCTGCTGGCCGGTCTCCGTCGCGCTGCGAATCCGCGCCCAGCCTGCCGCGTCGGGATAGTCGATGGTCTGTTTGTAGCTTTCCAGCCACATCGGCGTTTCCGCCAGTGCGATCACCTGCAGCCCGCCCTGCACGAAGCCCAGCAGTGCCAGCACCGGCAACAGCAGGGCTATCGTATAGAGTGCCGGGACGGCCCTGTGGTACCAGGGCCGGATACGCAGCCAGTAATGCAGGCCGATGCAGGCATGCAGCCAGGCGGTCAGCAGCAGGGCGATCTGCAGCACCGCGCCATAGGGCCGCTCCACCCAAAGCAGCAGCAGGACATAGGCGTAGGTATCGTCCACCCCGGCCAGGGTGAAGCCGAAATGCGTGTCGAAGATATGGCCGACCAGGATCGGCGGGATGGCCAGCCCGAGCGCCAGCTGCGCCAGCTCCCAGGGCGGCACGCGCAGGATCGGCCGGCGCTTGTACAGCGACCAGAGGCCGAGGCAGAGATGCGTCAGCAGCGCGCCATACAGCACATACATCGCGGTCTTGGCGCGCCAGAACGCCATGAAGTAGAGCCTTCCCTGCTCCATCGCCTCCAGCGAGATCAGCCCGAGGGAATGATTGAGGAAATGCGTGGTGACGAAGAATACCAGGACGAGGCCGCTGGCCAGCCGGGCCTGCCGGATCAGGGCGGCGCTGTCGATGGCTTTCTTTGTGGCCTCGGCCGCCGCCATGTCTTAGGGTCTCCGGCTTGAAGCGCCGCCGGTTGCGGGGCTGTCGCCACGATTTTGCCACAACCTCTTGAAAAATAGCGCGGCATTCGTAAATCAGCCGGTCGAAAAGTGAAGGCCACCGTCCCGCCGGGGAAACCAGTCGGGGAATAAGGCACGGCCAGCAACGGAACGCAGAAGGCACAGGGGGAGCGGTCAGTGACCGAGATGATCAAAGTCAGTGGATTGGCGAAGCATTTCGGGCCGATCCGCGCCGTTGACGGGATTTCCTTCGCGGTCGCCAGGGGCGAGGTGCTGGGGTTCCTCGGGCCCAATGGCGCCGGCAAATCCACCACCATGAAGATGATCACCGGCTTCCTGGAGCCGACGGCGGGCAGCGCCGAGGTGTGTGGCTTCGATGTCAGCCGCCACCCGATCCAGGTGAAGCGGCGCATCGGCTATCTGCCGGAAGGCGCGCCAGCCTATGGCGATATGACGCCGCTGGGCTTCCTCGGATTCTGCGCCGATGTGCGCGGGCTGAAGGGGGCGGACCGCAAGGCGAAGATCGAGGCCGCCATCGCCCGCACCACGCTGGGCGGCGTGCTGTACCAGCCGATCGACACGCTGTCCAAGGGCTTCAAGCGCCGCGTCGGGCTGGCGCAGGCGCTGCTGCACGATCCCGAGGTGCTGGTGCTGGACGAGCCGACCGATGGTCTCGACCCGAACCAGAAGCATGAGGTGCGCACGCTGATCGAGAGCATGGCGAAGGACAAGGCCATCATCATCTCGACCCACATCCTGGAAGAGGTGGACGCGCTGTGCAGCCGTGCCATCGTGATCGCTGGTGGCCAGATCGTCGCCGACGGCACCCCGGCGGAGCTGGAGGCGCGCTCCCGCCTGCATAATGCTGTGACGGTGCGGCTGAAGAAGAGCGCCGTGCCCGCCGCCCGCAAGGCGCTGGCGGATATTCCCGGTGCTGCCGGCATCGAGGAGGCTGACGGCACGCTGACCGTGCTGGCGCAGCGCCGCAAGGCGATCCTGCCGGCGGTCAGCCAGGCACTGCGCGACGCCAATATCGCGGCGGACGAAATCAGGCTGGAACGCGGCCGCCTCGACGAGGTGTTCCGCGACGTCACCGATCCGAAAAAGACTGGAAAACAGGGCTAGAACGATGGGTGTGTGGGCGATTCTCAAGCGCGAGCTGGCGAGCTATTTCCTGACGCCGCTCGCCTATATCTTCATCATCATCTTCCTGGTGCTGACGGCGACCTTCACCTTCTTCGTCGGCGGTTTCTTCGAGGGCGGGCAGGCCAGCCTGCAGGGCTTTTTCGGTTTCCATCCCTGGCTCTATCTGGTGCTCACGCCGGCGGTCGCGATGCGGCTGTGGGCGGAGGAGCGCAAGAGCGGCACGCTGGAACTGCTGCTGACCCTGCCGGTCTCCATCGGCAGCGCCGTCGCCGGCAAGTTCCTCGCCGCCTGGGCCTTCACCACCATCGCGCTGGCGCTGACCTTCCCGCTGTGGATCACGGTCAATTATCTGGGTGATCCGGATAATGGCGTCATCCTCGCCTCCTATATCGGCAGCGCGCTGCTGGCCGGGGCCTATCTGGCGCTGGGCTCGGCGCTGTCGGCGCTGACCCGCAACCAGATCATCGCCTTCGTGCTGACGGCGGCGGTCGGCGTGATCTTCGTGTCCGCCGGTTCCTCGCTGGTGCTGTCCTTCTTCACCGGCTGGGCGCCGGCGCCGATGCTGGAGGCGCTGCGCTCCTTCAGCTTCCTGGCGCATTTCCAGGACATCACGCGCGGCGTCATCGATCTGCGCGATGTCATTTTCTATCTCTCGGCGATCCTGGCCTTCCTTTGGGCCACGGCGCTGCTGGTCGATCTGAAGAAGGGGCGCTGAATCATGGCCAAGACCCCGCGCACTCATTCCTCCCTTGTCCGGCCATCCTACGCCTGGCTGTCGCTGGCGCTGGTCGCGCTGCTGTTCGTCGCGGTCAATGTCTATTCCAGCGTGTCCTTCACTTCGGCCCGGCTCGACCTGACCGAGGACCGGATCTACACATTGTCGCCGGGCACGCGCGACACGCTGGCGAAGGTGCAGGAACCGATCACCCTGCGCTTCTTTTTCTCCGAGCGGCTGGGGCGCGAGCTGCCGGCCTATGCCGCCTATGGCCAGCGCGTGCGCAATCTGCTGCAGGAATACGCCAATCTGTCGAATGGCAAGATCCGGCTGGAGATTTTCGACCCCGAGCCGTTCTCGACCGTCGAGGACCGCGCCGTCAGCTACGGGCTGCAGGGCGTGCCCATCGACCAGTCGGGCGAGCAGGTCTATTTCGGCCTGGTCGGCACCAACATGACCGATGACGAGCAGGTCATCCCCTTCTTCCAGCCGGAGCGTGAGCGCTTCCTGGAATATGATCTGACGCGCATCGTCAACAACCTGGCCAATCCGGAGCGTAAGGTCGTCGGTATGCTCTCCGGGCTGCCGCTGGAAGGGCGTTTCATGCCCGGCGGGCAGGTGGCGCCGCCCTGGACGATCCTGCAGCAGATGCGCCAGGTCTTCCTGGTGCGCACCATCGGTGCCGCGATCGACCGGATCGAGCCGGATGTCGATGTGCTGTTCGTCGTGCATCCGAAGAACCTGCCGGAAAAGACGCTCTACGCCATCGACCAGTTCATGATGGCCGGCGGCCGGGCAATCTTCTTCGTCGATCCCTATTCCGAGGCCGACGCGACCATTCCCGATCCGTCCGGCCAGCCGAAGTTGGACACCTCCAGCGCGCTGCCCGGCCTGTTCGACAAATGGGGCATCGCGGTCTCCTCGGATGAGGTGGTCGGCGACCGCCGCGCCGCGCGCCGGGTCAATGCCGGCGCTGGCAACCAGGTCGTGGCGGTGGATTTCGTGGTCTGGCTGAATTTGCAGCGCCAGAACCTGAATCAGGAACTGCCGGTTACCGGCGAGTTGCAGCAGATTTCCATGGCCAGCGCCGGCGCGGTCAGCCTGAAGGAGGGCGCCAGCCTGTCCATGACCCCGCTGATCAGCACCAGCGCCGAGGCGCAGATGATCGCGGTGGACAAGCTGCGGCCGCGGCCCGATCCGCAGCGCCTGCTGCGCGAGTACCAGCCGGGGAACGAGGCGAAGGTGCTGGCGGCGCGCTTCCAGGGGGCGCTGGACAGCGCCTTTCCCGAAGGCCGCCCTACGGTTGAGGGTGAAACCGAGACACCGAAGGATCTGCCGGAACACCGGGCGCGCTCGGACGGCGAGGCGATGTTCGCGGTGATCGCCGATACCGACCTGCTGGACGACCGGTTCTGGGTCCGGGTGCAGGATTTCTTCGGCCAGCAGGTGGCCGCGCCCTTCGCCAATAATGGCGATTTCGTCATGAACCTGCTGGAAAGCCTGTCAGGCAGTTCGGCGCTGGTCGATCTGCGCGGGCGCGGCATGATCGCGCGGCCCTTCACGGTGATCGAGGAGATGCGCCGCGAGGCCGATCAGCGCTTCCGCGCGCAGGAGCAGGCGCTGCAGGAACGGCTGCAGGAATCGCTGGCGCGGCTGGAGGAGTTGCGCTCCAAGGAGGCGCCGGGCGGCGGCGCCATCCTGACCAACGCGCAGCGCGCCGAGATCGCCAAGATCCAGGAGGATATCCTGGAGGCGCGGCGGGAGTTGCGCACCGTGCAGCGGTCGCTGCGGGAGGATATCGACGCGTTGCAGACGCGGCTGCTGTTCCTCAATATCGGTCTGGTGCCGCTGCTCGTGGTGCTGGCGGCGATCCTTGTCGGCCTCGCCCGTGCCGCCCGCCGACGGCGCGGCGCACCTTCTGCAACGCTTTCGGGGAAAGGAGCATCCGCATGACCGCCCGCGGCTTCTGGTTCCTGTTCGTCGTCACATTGCTGGCGGTTGGCGCCGCCGGCCATGCCGTCTGGCAGCGCCATGCCGGCACCATTGGCAGCGTCAGCGCCGAGCCGGTGTTCCCCGACCTGTCCGACCGGCTGAACGAGGTCGCCGCCATCCAGTTGGAGGACAGCCAGGACAGCGTCACGCTGGTGCGGGCCGGTGAGGGCTGGGTGGTCGAGAACGCGCACAACTACCCGGCGCGCGGCGAGGCGGCGCGGGCGCTGCTGCTGGCGCTTGCCGACCTGCAGATCATCGAGGCCAAGACCGAACGGCCGGAGATGTTCGCCCGGCTGGAGGTCGAACCGCTGGATGCGGAGAAGTCGCGCTCCCGGCGCATCACCGTGCTGGACGGTGCAGGCAAGGTGCTGGCCGAGTTGATCGTCGGCAAGAAACGCTTCGGGCAGGGCGGCCAGGCCGATGCGCATTATGTGCGCCGCCCGGAGGGCGGGCGGGCTTTCCTGGCGGAAAGCCGGCTCGATCCGCGTGTTGAGCCCATCGACTGGCTCGACCGCCGTATCGCCGATGTGGCGCGCGGCCGGGTGAAGCAGGTGGTCATCGATCACCCCGATGGCGGCAGCCTGACGGTCGCCAAGGACAGCCGCGAGGGCAATGATTTCCGGATCGTCGATCTGCCGGAGACCATGAAGGTGGAGAACCAGTTCACCCTGAACGCCACCGCCGGCACGCTGGACAAGCTGGTGTTCGACGCGGTGATGCCGGCCGAGGGGCTGACGCTGCAGGAGAGTGTGACGCGCTACACCACCTTCGACGGGCTGGCCGTGACCATCGGCTTCGCCGAGCATGACGGCAAGCTGTGGACCCGCTATACCGCCGCCGCGCTGCCGGATGCCTCGGACGACGTAAAGGCGGAGGCGGCCGAGATCAACGCGCGCGCCGGGGATTGGGCCTACCGGCTGGCCGATTTCAAGAATGAGCAGCTGCGCCGCACGCTGGAGGATATCGCCAAGAAGCAGGAAGGCTCCTCGTGAGCACGGCTTCCGGGCTCACCATCTGGGGCCGGCGCAACTCCTTCAACGTGCAGAAGGTGATATGGCTGGTCGGCGAGCTGGATATCCCGCACACCCATATCGATGCCGGGGGCGATGCCGGCGGTCTGGACACGCCGGACTTCCGGGCCATGAACCCGCACGGCAAGGTGCCGGTCATCCGCGATGTTGATGGCACCGTGGTCTGGGAATCCCACACCATCCTGCGCTATCTGGCGGCGGTCTATGGCAAGGGGGCGTTCCTGCGGGAGACGCCTGCCGCCCGCGCGCAGGATGAACGCTGGATGGACTGGTCGGCCACCGCCTTCCAGCCGGCTTTCCTCTCCGGCCTGTTCTGGGGCTATTACCGCACGCCGGAGGACCGGCGCGACTGGACCGCGATCCGCGCGAAGCAGGAGGCCTGCGCGCAGTATGTCCGGCTGCTCGATGCCGAGCTGGCCGGCAGGCCCTTCCTGTCCGGTGCGGCGCTGGGGCTGGCGGACATTCCCGCCGGCGCCTGCCTCTATCGCTATTTCGGCATGGGACTGGAGCATCCCGAGGTGCCGAACGTGCAGGCCTGGTACGCCCGGCTGCAGGAACGCCCGGCCTATCGGGCGCATGTCATGCTGCCCTTCGATAACCTCTACGGACGTCTGGCGTTCTAGAAGGTCGTGCCACCATAGGTGGTGGAGTAGCCGCGTATGACCGCAAAATACCGCTGGATTGCGTGAAGGGCTGCTGGCATTCTCTTGCCCGCCCCTCCGGGCGCTGCGCAAAGGGTTCTGCATGCCACCCTATAACAGTGTGATCGCCGCACTTTCCGCGTTCTACATGACTGTGCTGGCCCTGGCCTTCTGGAATCTGGGCCTGCATGTCTATGCCACGCTGTCCGGTTATGACGCGCTGTTCGATGGCGATGCGCCTTTCATCCTGTTGTTCGGGCGCTATCTGCGCCCCTTCGATCTGGAAGGCATGGCGATCCGCGATGCGGTGATCGCCACCACCGGTTTCGTGATTGCGATTACCGCCTTGTTCATCGTCGTCATGGTGATGCTGGCGCAGGTGGCCCACCGCCGCCGCCGGCTGATGGTGCTGGGGGCGCTGAACATCGTGCGGCCGGCAAGTCCGCTGATCGTGCCGCTGGGCGACGAGGCCGAACCGGACCGGGTCTATCAGCTGGAGATCGATCTGGAAGTGCCACGCCCCGGCCATACGCAGATGGTGCGCGACCTGTTGCCCGATCTGCGACCGGCCCTGGAAAGCGAATTGTCCGCCCTGGCGCAGGGCAGGCTGGTTCAGCTTACCAAGGGCGAGATGGAAGTCTTCCTGACGGCATCGGCGCAGGAAATATCGGACGGCATGATCAACCGGGTGCGCGTGCGCCGGGCGAATTTCGTGATCGCGCCGGAACTGCTGGCCAGCCGGGCGATGGCGCAGGAGAACGCAGCGGGCGCGCTGCCGCCCGAGGCGGTGGTGGTGCCGATTCCCGGGATGCCGATTCCCGGGGTACCGATTCCGGGCGCGACGACAGCTGAGAGCCCATCGAGCGCTGCCGCCTAGGGCCTTTTCCGCTTGTAAGCCGCCTTGACTCTTTACGGCCCGGCTTCATTATCAAGGCATGCGGATTTACTAGATTTGCCCTTCGACACGGATACGGAAAGCAATGAGCGCAGGCTGGAAGATTCTGGCGGGGCTGGTGGTTCTTGCTGCCGCGGGTGGCGGGGTTGCCTATCATCTGAAGGATGAGGGTTCCGCCGCCGTCGCGCAGACCGAGAACAAGGCATCGCAACAGAATGCCGGCCCGGCGGTCGAGGTCGCTGAAGTGACCATCGACACGGTGCGCTCCGAGATCACCGCCATCGGCTCGTTGCTGCCGAACGAGGCGGTGTCGATCCAGCCGGAAATCGCCGGACGCATCTCGCGCATCCTGTTCGAGGATGTGCAGCAGGTGGAACGCGGCGCGCCGCTGGTCGAACTGGACAAGGAAATTCTCCAGGCCGAACTGGCGCAGGCGCAGTCCAACCTGTCGCTGTCCCGGGCGAATTTCGACCGTGCCGACACGCTGCTGAAGCAGGGCACCGGCACGGCGCGGGCACGCGACGAGGCGTGGGCCCGGCTGCGTTCCGACGAGGCCGGCCTCGATCTTGCCAAGGCGCGTCTGGAAAAGACCACGATCCGCGCGCCCTTCTCCGGCGTGCTGGGGCTGCGCAGCGTCAGCCTGGGCCGCTATGTGACGCCGGCGGACATCATCGTCACCTTGCAGCAGATCGATCCGCTGAAGGCGGAGTTCCGCGTGCCGGAAATCTATCTGACCTCGATCCGCGTCGGCCAGAAGATCGAGATGACCGCCGATGCGTTGAGCGGCCAGACCTTCACGGGCGAAATATACGCCATCGACCCGCAGATCGATGTGAATGGCCGGTCGCTGCGTATCCGCGCGCTGGTGCCCAATCCGGAGCGTTCCCTGTTTCCGGGCCTGTTCATCAGGCTGACCATTATCGCCGACACCCGGCTGAACGCCGTCCTGGTGCCCGAATCCGCGATCACGCCGGTCGGCCAGGAGCGCTTCGTCTATCGGCTGGTCGGCGACAAGGTGGCGCTGACCAAGGTCGAGCTGGGCGCGCGCCGGCCCGGCATGGTCGAGGTGCTGAGCGGGCTGAATCCGAAGGATGTCGTGGTCGTTGCCGGCCAGTTGCGTCTGCGCGACGGCATTGCCGTCGATGTGGTCGGCCGCGATGCGCCGGCCGTGACGGCGCCCGGAAGCTGATCGGAGCCACCCTTGAATATTTTCGAGCTCTGCGTCAGGCGGCCGGTCTTCGCGACGGTGATGAGCCTGATGATCCTGCTGATCGGCCTGGTCAGCTACGAGCGGCTGCCGGTCCGCGAATACCCCAACATCGACGAGCCGATCGTCTCCGTGCGCACCGACTATCTCGGCGCCAGCGCGGAAATCGTCGAATCCCAGGTGACGCAGGTTCTGGAAAGCTCGATCTCCGGCATTGAAGGCATCGAGACGATCATCTCGCAGAGCCGGCAGGAGCGCGCCAACATCACCATCCGCTTCCGTCTGGGCACCGATCCCGACGTGGCGGCCAGCGATGTGCGCGACCGCGTCAGCCGGGTGCGCGGCCGCCTGCCGGAGGAGATCGAGGAACCGGTCATTGCCAAGGTCGAGGCCGATGCCTCGCCGATCCTGTTCATCGGCTTCTCCGCCCCCGGCCGCTCCTCCATGGAGCTGACGGATTATGCCGACCGGTTCTTCGTTGACCGGCTGCAGACCCTGCCGGGCCTTGCCGAGGTGCGGATCTATGGCGAGCGGCGCTTCTCCATGCGCATCTGGATCGACCGGGCGAAGCTGGCCGGCTACAACCTGACTGTCCAGGATGTCGAGAACGCGCTGCGCCAGCAGAATGTGGAAATTCCGTCCGGCCGCATCGAGAGTCTCAGCCGCGAATTCACTGTACTGTCGCGCACCAATCTGGTGACGCCCGAGCAGTTCGAAAACGTCGTGCTGAAGGACGTCGATGGCTTCCAGGTGAAGCTGCGCGATGTCGGCCGGGCCGAACTGGGGCCATCGGACAACCGCCGTGTCTCGCGCTATAACGGCGTCAATTCGCTGACGCTGGGCGTGGTGAAGCAGGCGACCGCCAACCCGCTGGAAGTCTCCAAGGCCGTGCGGGCCGAACTGCCCAACATTCTGCGCGACCTGCCTGCGGACATGAATGCCGAGGTCGCCTTCGACACCTCGGTCTTCATCGAACGGTCCATCGACAATGTGTTCACCACGATCCTTGAGGCGGTGATCCTCGTCATCCTGGTGATCTTCTTCTTCCTGCGCAGCCTGCGCGCGACGATTATCCCGATGGTCACCATCCCGGTTTCGCTGATCGGCGCCTTCATCTTCATGTATGCGATGGGTTTCAGCATCAACACGCTGACCCTGCTGGCGATGGTGCTGGCCATCGGCCTGGTGGTCGATGATGCCATCGTCGTGCTGGAGAACGTCCATCGCCATCTGGAGATGGGCAAGACGCCCTTTGGCGCTGCCATCGTCGGCACCAAGGAAATCTCCTTCGCCGTCATCGCCATGACGATGACGCTGGCTGCCGTGTTCGCGCCGGTGGCGTTCGCCGAGGGGCGCACCGGGCGGCTGTTCATCGAATTCGCGCTGGCGCTGGCGGGTGCGGTTGTCGTGTCGGGCTTCGTCGCGCTGACGCTGACGCCGATGATGTGCTCCAAGATGCTGCAGGCGCACGAATCGCACGGCCGCCTCTACAATATGATGGAAGGCGCGTTCAACAGCTTCGCCAATGGCTATCGCCGCATCCTGCTGGCCAGCCTGAATGTGCGCTTCCTGGTGGTGCTGATCGGTGTTGGCGTCGCCGGCGCCAGCTACTTCCTGTATATGGGGCTGAAATCGGAACTGGCGCCGACCGAGGACCGCGGCACCATCAACGTGTTCTCCACCGCGCCGGAAGGCGCGACGCTGGAATTCGCCGATCATTATGCCCAGAAGTTCGAGAAGATGCTGCTGGAGACGCCGGAGGTCGAGGGCGCCATCGTCATCACCGGCTTCCCCGATGTGACGCAGTCGGTCTCCTTCGCCCGGCTGAAGAACTGGGAGGACCGGGATCGCAAGCAGCAGACCGTGGTGAATGAGCTGCAGAAGAAGCTGGTGAAGATCGCCGGCATCCGCGCCTTCGCGATCAACCGTCCCGCCTTCGGACAAAACTCGCGCGACCGGCCGATCCAGTTCGTGCTGCAGACCACCGCCAGCTATCAGGAACTGGAAACCTATCTCCAGCTGATGATGGAAGAGGCGCGGGACTATCCGGGCTTCGTCAATCTCGACGACGACCTGAAGCTGAACAAGCCGCAGCTCGACATCGACGTGAACCGCGAGAAGGCGGCCGATCTCGGCATCCCGATCTCGGTCATCGGGCGGACGCTGGAAACCCTGCTGGGCGGCCGCCAGGTGACCCGCTTCAACATGAATGGCGAGCAGTATGACGTGATCGTGCAGGTTGAAGATGCCGACCGCCGCACGCCGGGCGATCTGTCGGGTATCTATCTGCGCACGCCGCGCGGCGAGATGGTGCAGTTCTCCAACCTGGCCAGCGTGCGGGAGGTGGTCGCCCCGCGCGAGCTGAACCGCTTCAACCAGCTGCGTTCCGCCACCATCACGGCCAATCTGGCGCCGGGCTACGCGCTGGGCGAGGGGCTTGTGTTTCTGGAGGAGGCGGCCGGGCGTGTGCTGCCGGCAAATGTGCAGACCGACCTGAACGGCCAGTCGCGCGAATTCCGCCAGGCCGGGCAGGCGCTCTATGTCATCTTCCTGCTGGCGCTGGCCTTCATCTATCTGGTGCTGGCCGCGCAGTTCGAGAGCTTCACCGATCCGCTCATCATCATCCTGACCGTGCCGTTGTCGATGACCGGGGCGCTGGCCGCGCTGTATTTTACCGGCAACACGATCAACATCTACAGCCAGATTGGATTGATCACGCTGGTCGGGCTGATCACCAAGCACGGCATCCTGATCGTGGAATTCGCCAACCAGCTGCAGGAGCGCGGCATGAAGCTGCGCGAGGCGGTGGTGGAATCCGCGGTGCTGCGCCTGCGCCCGATCCTGATGACCACCGGCGCCATGGTGCTGGGCGCGGTGCCTCTGGCGCTGGCCACCGGGGCGGGTGCGGAAAGCCGGCAGGCCATTGGCTGGGTGATCGTCGGCGGCATGATCTGTGGCACCATCCTGACGCTGTTCGTGGTGCCGACCACCTATACGCTGCTGACCCGTCAGCGCGGCGGGGAGGCGCCGGAAATCATGGCCGATCCGCAGAAGCCGGTTTCCAGCCCGGCGGAGTGACCGGGGCAGCTTTCATCCCGCCATGGTTGATCCCCGCCCATTCGCATTGTAGCACTGATGCCATGGCGTGCCGCGCCGGTCGCGTGGCCGCGCTTCCTTGAGGAGGGCTTTCCAGTCCATGCCCGGTAGGGACGAGCGCATCGCCGTGTCGCGCGACGGCAACAATGTCGTGCTGACCTTGTCCGGCGAGTGGATCATGACGCGGCAGCCGCCGCGCCTGAAGGATTTGCTGTCGCCTGTCCTGCCGAAGGAGGGAGTGGGCGTAACCGTCCGGGTGCACGATCTGGGGCGCTGGGACGCGACCCTGCCGGCCTTCCTGTTCGCCTTGCAAGTGGAGGCGGCCCGGCGCGATCTGGTGCTCCGTCTGGACGGCTTGCCGGCGGCGCTGCGGGACACGCTCGATCTCGCCGGCAAGTCCGACCGGCCCGGCCTGTCCGGTCCAGTGGCGGCGGATGGTTTCGTCAGCCGGGTTGGCCTTTGGGCATTGGCCGAAATCCGGCAGCTGGGCGTCGTGCTGGGATTCCTCGGCGATGTGCTGCTGGAGCTGTTTGCTCCCCGGCGCGGCGTGCGCCAGCGTCCGCGCGCCTCGGAGACGCTGTCCCTGTTCCGCGACGCCGGTGCCGGTACGCTGGGCATCGTTTCCATCGTCACCTTGCTGGTCGGTGCCATCCTTGCCTTCGTCGGCGCGGTGCAGCTGCGTAATTTCGGCGCCGGCATCCTGGTCGCCGATCTGGTCGGCATCGCCATGGCGCGCGAGCTGGCCGCGGTGATGACCGCCATCGTGGTGGCCGGGCGCACCGGGGCCTCCTATGCCGCGCGCCTTGCCGCCATGCAGGGCAATGAGGAGATCGACGCGCTGAAGACGCTGGGCATCTCGCCGATCGCGTATCTGGTGGTGCCGCGCGTGCTGGCGCTCTCCTTCATGATGCCGCTGCTTTACATCTACGGCACTGCGATGGGGCTGCTGGGCGGACTGCTGATTGGCATCGGCCTGCTCGACCTCAGCGTCGTCGCCTATCTGGAACAGACGCGTGGCGCCATCGGGACGGCCAATTTCGCCCTTGGCTTCGTGAAGAGCATCACCTTCGGGCTGCTGGTCGCCGCCGTGGGCTGCCGCTGCGGTCTGGCGGCGGGGCGCAGCGCCGCCGATGTCGGCAAGGCGGCGACTGATGCCGTGGTCATCTCCATCGTCGGCATCATCCTGCTCGATGCCATCTTCGCGGTGTGCGCCAATGCCCTCGATATCTGAAACCGGGGCCAAAAGTGGGGCGAAGCCTTCCCTCTCGGTGCGCGGCCTGACCATGGCCTATGGCGATGTGCTGGTGCAACGCGCAGTGGAGTTCGACGTCGCGCGTGGCGAGATCTTCGTCATCATGGGCGGCAGCGGCTGCGGCAAGAGCACGTTGCTGAAGCATCTGATCGGGCTTCATCATCCCGCCGCCGGCGAAATCCTGTATGATGGCGATACCCCGCTGGAGGGGCTGGGCGATATCGCCCGGCGTTTCGGGGTGTTGTTCCAGGGCGGCGCGCTCTGGTCGTCGATGACGGTGGGCGAGAATGTCTCCCTGCCGCTGGAGCTCTTCACCAGGCTGGGGAGGGAAGAGATCGCTGCCATTGTCGCCTTCAAGCTGGCGCTTGTCGGGCTCGCCGGGCGCGAGCATCTTTATCCTGCCTCGCTCAGCGGCGGCATGCGCAAGCGCGCCGGTCTCGCGCGGGCGCTGGCGCTGGACCCGGAAATCCTGTTTCTCGACGAGCCCTCGGCCGGCCTCGATCCGATCAGCTCGCGCCGGCTCGACGACCTCATCCTGCAAATCCGCGACATGCTGGGCACCACCATCGTCATGGTGACGCATGAGCTGGCCAGCATCTTCGCCATTGCCGACAAGGCGATCTTCCTGGATGCGGACACCAAAGTGCCGGCGGCGCTCGGCAGTCCGAAGGCGATGCTCGACACTTCCGATAACAAGACGGTGCAGGCCTTCCTGCGCCGCGAAGCCTGAGCGGGAGCGGCCATGGCAGGACCCGGTGGGACGGAACGCAAGGGGGCGGTGCTGGTCGGCGGCTTCGTGATCGCCGCCCTCATCCTCGCGGTCGCGGCGGCGCTGTTCTTCGGCGCCGGGCGGCTGTTCGAGCAGCGGCTTGTTGTCGTCAGCTATTTCGACGGGTCGGTCGGCGGCCTCAGCATCGGCGCGCCGGTCAGCTTCCGCGGCGTGCCGGTTGGCCGGGTCGAGCGCATCCAGCTGCAGATCATGCCGAAAGAAGTATCGGCCCAGATCGCTGTCTATATGTCGCTGGAGCCCGGCGTGGTGCGGTTGCCGGACGGCCAGCAGACGGTGCTGCAGGTCCCCGATTTCGACAGGCTGAATGAGATCGGCCTGCGCGCCCAGCTTGTCACCTTGAGTCTGATTACCGGTCAGCTCGGCATCCAGCTCGATTTCCGCCCGGAGACGCCGGCCCGGCTGCTGGCGCTGGACAATACCGTGCCGGAGATCGCTTCGATCCGATCGGAAATTCAGGCGGTGAAGGACACCATCGCCGAACTGCCGCTGCGCGATGCGGTGGATAAGCTGATCGGCACGCTGACCGCCGTGCAGAGCCTTGCCGATGTTGCCTCGAAGGAGCTGGGCGGCATGTCCGACCGGGTCGGCACGACGATGGACCGGCTGGATGACAGCCTCGACATGGCGACGGTGGTGCTGTTGGGGCTGGAAGAAGAAGTGCGCACCGCGCTGCGCTCGGTCACCGCGCTCAGCGACGGGGCGGGGGCGGAGGTCGGCACGACGGCGGCGGATGTCCGCAAGGTGCTGGAAAATGCCGACCGTACACTGGCGCAGCTTTCCGCCCTGACCGAGACGCTGAACCAGACCATCGATGGCCGCTCTGTGCTGCGTCAGGATGCCGAATCGGCGATCCGCGACCTGGCAGTGGCGACGCGGGCGCTGCGCAGCTTCGCTGAAGCCATCGAGCGTGAACCCAACCTCCTGATCCTTGGCCGGTGAGCATGATGCGGAAATCCCTGTTGGCCCAGCCTGCCCCTCTCTTCCTACTGCTGTTGTCGGCGATCCTGCTGCTGGCTGGCTGTACGAACGGGCCGCGCGCCGATCCGCGCGTCATCGTGCTGCACAGCGCGGCTGCCGCCGTGCCGGCGGCCGAGAACCGGATGGGCCGCATCGAGGTCGCAGAATATCTGCAACGCCGCCATCTGATCTGGCGGATGTCGGAAACGCAGCTGGTGGAGCGCCGCGACCAGTTCTGGGGCGAACGAATCGAGGCGGGTATCCGCCGCGTGCTGGAGGCGGAACTGGCCGTCCTGTCGCCGTCGCTGCCGGCGGGTGCGCGCTACGATGTCAGGATAGACCGGTTCGAGCCGGGGCCGGATGGCCGGGTCGCGTTGTGGGCCGGCTGGCAGCTTGCGGCGGGCGAGGACAATGTCCTGCGCAGCGGTCAGTTCCAGGGTATGGAAGCGGTGGCAGTTCTGCCCGGCAGTGTCGGGGGCAATGCCGGGGGCAATGCCGGGGGCAACGCCGGTGTCAGCCCGGAGGCCGGGGATGCGGCCAGCGTCGCGGCAGCGATGAGCCGGCTGCTCGGCCAGCTCGCGCGGGAGATGGCGGCACGCTAGGGCCGGATCGCTTCAGCTTGAATCAGATGTCTGATGCAAGCTGAAGCGTGAATCCGCCTGGTCGATTGCTCACTTCACCTGCGATGGCAGCCAGAGAACGATTTCCGGGTAGAAATAGGTCAGCGTCAGGAAGGCCAGCATGATCGCCACGAACGGCAGCACGCCATAGACGATCTCCTTCAGCGGCACATCCCCGCCGACGCCGCGCAGGATGAACAGCACGATGCCGACCGGCGGCGTCACCAGCCCGACCTCGATCATCACCACCAGGAAAACGCCGAACCATAGCGGGTCTAGCCCGAGCGACAGGATGATCGGGAAAACCACCGGCAGCGTCATCAGCATCATCGAGATGGATTCGATGAACATGCCGAGCACGATATACAGGCAGGCGATGATGATGAGCACCATCCAGGGCGCCATCTCCGCCGCCTCGACGACGCTGACCAGGGTGCGCGGAATGCGCAGATAGTCGAACACCCAGCTCATGATCGAGGCGCCGACGACGATGAGCAGCAGGAACGAGGTGACGCGCACGGTCTCCATCGCCGTCTCGTAGATCAGCTTCCAGGTCAGGATGCCGCGGAACAGGCAGACCACGAGCGACGCGACGGCGCCAATGCCGCCCGCCTCGCTGGGTGTCGCCACACCGGCATAGAGCGATCCCAGAACCACCAGGATGATGAACAGGAAGGGAAAGACCGAGGCCGAGCCGCGAATCTTCTGCTTGAAGGTGAAGGACTCGCCACGCGGCGTCGCACCGGGACGCAGCGCCGACCAGAGGGCAACCCCGCCCATGAAGCACAGGCTGAGCAGGATGCCGGGGATCACCCCGGCCATGAACAGCTTGGTGACCGGCACACCAACCGTCGTGCCATAGATGATCATGGCGATGCTGGGCGGGATCAGGATGCCCAGCGTGGCGCCGGCAGCGACCACCCCATAGGTCAGGCGCTGGCTGTAGCCGCGCGAAATCATCTCCGGGCAGGCAACCTTGCCCATGGTCGCGGCGGTGGCGAGGCTGGAGCCGGAGACTGCCGCGAACACCGCGGAAGCGCCCACGGCGGCATGCGCGACGCCGCCCGGCGTGCGGCCGAACCAGCAGGTCAGCGCGTCGAACATCTCCCGCGCGACGCCGCTGCGGATCAGCACCGCCCCCATCAGCACGAACATCGGTACGGCGGTCAGGGTGAAGGTGTTCACGCTGTTCCACGACCGTTCGGCCAGCAGCGACAGCTGCGGCATCGGCAGCAGGAACATCAGCCCCAGCAGGCCAACGCTGCCAAGGGTCAGCGCCACGCGGACGCCCAGCACCAGAAACAGGAACAGGGTCGCCACCAGCAAAACGCCCAGCAGCAGCAGCGGGGTTCCCTTGGCCAGCCAGAAGACCATGCCGGTGCCGCCGATAACCAGCACCAGCATCAGCGCAACACGCCAACCGCTGACGACAAGGCAGCCCAGCAGCAGCGTGGCGATGATGGCAAGTGAGCCGGCATCCAGCCGGAGCCCGTCCAGATACACGGGCCGCGGGCCAAGCCAGAGCAGGAAGCCGGCAAGCAATGCGAGTCCGATCAGCAGCCCGGCCTCGATACGCCAGCCTGGCCGGGCGGCGCGCAGCAGATCGCCGAGGATGGCCAGCGCGAAAGCGGCGTAGCCGAGCGACACCGCCAGTTCGGGAATCCATTGTGGCGTCCCCAGCAAGCCCCAGTCGCGGGTGCCGTTGACATATTCCTGATAATTGAAGCTGATCATCTGCCAGCCGGTGAACAGCACGAACAGCAACCCGGCCCAGTTGGCGAAGAGATTCAGGAATGCCTGGATGTTTTCGCTAACATTGGCGAGCAGCAGCTCGACCTGCACATGATCGTCGGAACGCTGTGCCTGGGCGAGCCCCAGAAAGGTCATTCCGACCAGAAGATATGTCGCGACATCGCTGCCCCAGTAGGTCGGCTCGTTCAGGAAATATCGGGAAAACACCTCGAAACACACGATCAGCGTCATCGCGATGAGGGCGACCGCACTGAGCCCTCCCGTGAAGCGGGACACGCTGTCGATGGCACGGACGGTCTGGGACCGCGCCTTGTCGTTCGAAGCCGGGAAACTCCCGGTTCCTATGGTCATGGAATGTCTCCTGAGATGGCAATCGGCGTTGAATCGGAACGGCGGGGGGCGGTCCCTGCGCCGCCGCCGCACAAGAAAATCCACCCCCGGACTCGGGCGTCGAGGAACGCTAGCCCGGGGATTATGTCGTTGCAATGAAGGCGCATGATCGTATTATCTTGCTGCTTGTGGCCTTGTTTTTCGGCCTCCAAAAAAGGCAATGGCGTTGAGCCGGCGCCATAACCATCGGAAATTCCCCACTGTCGTTTCGAAGTATGCAGACAACAACGGGAGGAGCGCAATGTTAATGTTATCGATAACGTCTCGAATGAGGCTTCTGACAAAATCCACTGGCGGCACGGCGTTTTCGGCGCTGATGGCGCCGGTTCTGGCGATCGCCATCGCCCTTGGCGCGTCATCCACCGCCAAGGCGCAGGATTTCGACCTGACCATGGGCATCCTGCCCGCACCGAACTCGCTTTACCTGAAGATGATGCAGCAGGTGCCCGAACGCTTCGAGCGGGCGACCGGCGGCAAGGTGAAGGTGACGCTGAACGATTCGCTCGTCGGCGGCACGCAGATCACGGCCTCGGTCCGCGATGGCCGGGTGCCGATGTCGGGGGCGCTACACACCTATCTGGCGGCGGAAGAGCCGCGCATGGGCGTGTTCAACCTGCCCGGCCTGGTCAACGGCATGCCGGAATACGCCTATCTGTGCAAATCCTTCTGGTGCAAGGATGTCGAAAAGCTCTGGGCGGAGAAATGGAACTCCGTCGTCCTCGCCGAGGGCGCATGGTGCAGCCAGGCCCTGTTCTCCAAGGAGCCGATCCGCACGCTGGAGGACTTCAAGGGCAAGAAGCTGCGCGTCCATAACCCGCAGACCGCCTCGCTGATGGAAGCGGTCGGCGCCAAGCCGACGCCGCTGCCGCTGTCCGAGATTCCGCCGGCCCTCGAACGCGGCGTCATCGACGGTGTCTTCACCTCGACCTGCTATGGCAATGGCCAGGAATACTGGCGTCTTGCCCCGAACGTGCAGAACTGGAAGGTCGGCCCGATCACCGGCTGGGTCGTCATCGTCAACAAGGACATCTGGGAGAAGATCCCGGCTGATCTGCGCACCGCGATCCGCAAGGAGATGCAGGCGCTGGAGGACGAGGCGCTCTACAATTTCTACGCCCATGTCAACGAGGCCGTGGCCAACATGAAGAAGAACGGCATCGAACTGTGGACCGCGCCGCAGTCCGAGGTCGATCGCCTGACCGCCGATCAGTACTCGCAGGCGGCCTACAAGTCGTTCTACGAGCGGGCCAAGGCCGTCGGTTTCGACGGCGAGGCCTATGTGCAGAAAGCGCGCGAGGCGCTCGGCAAGTAACGCCTGGAACAAGAGACGGCACGCCTTACCGCTGTAAGGTGTGCCGTCTTTCTTTTTGCCCGAAACCATCAGGAGAATACGCATATGGACAAGGATCTGTTCGAGAAGGGCCTGGCCAAGCGCAAGGCGACGCTGGGTGCCGCCTATGTGGAAAAGAACCTCGCCGCCGCCGACGATTTCACGCGCCCCTTCCAGGAAGCCATGACCGAATGGTGCTGGGGTTTCGGCTGGGGCGACGAGGCCCTCGACCCCAAGACCCGCAGCCTGATGAACCTGACCATGCTGGGGGCGCTCGGGCGCCTGCACGAATGGGAGACGCATTGCCGCGGTGCGCTCAACAATGGCGTGACCAAGGACGAGATTCGCGCCGCTGTCCACGTCATCGCCATCTATTGCGGCGTGCCGATGGGCCTGGAATGCTTCCGCGTGGCGCGCAAGGTTCTGGAAGAAGCGGGCGAGCTGTAAAACCGCCTGCCCTCACGTAAAGGATACCGGAATCATGTCCGCGCACATCGCCGCCGATGACAGGGTGTCGGCCGTTCTGGCCGATTTCGTCGCCAACTCCCGCTGGGAAGACCTGCCGGAAACTGTCCGGCATGCCGCCCGGCGGTCGCTGCTGAACGGCCTGGCGACTGCCTTCGCCGGCAGTGGCGACAGCGCCATCGATATCGCCGCCAGGACGATGCTGCCCTTCGCAGGCACGGCGGAGGCGACGCTGATTGGCCGCGCCGAGAAGGCCGACGCGATGACCGCCGCCTTCCTGAACGCGGCGGCGATGAACGTGCATGATTTCGACGACACGCATATCCGTACCGTCATCCACCCCGCCGCCCCGGTGGCGCCGGCGCTGCTGGCGCTGGCCGAGCGGCAGCGTATATCCGGCGCGGCGCTGCTGCACGGGCTGGCGCTCGGCATCGAGGCGGCGTGCCGGATCGGCAATGCGGTCTCGCCCGGCCATTACGCGCGCGGCTGGCACATCACCGCGACCTGCGGCGTGTTCGGCGCCGCCGTGGCGGTCGGCAAGGTGCTCGGTCAGGACAGTCGGACGCTGGTGCATGCCCTGGGCGCCGCCTCGGCGCAATCCTCCGGGCTCGTGGAAACCCTCGGCTTTATGGCCAAGAGCATCGGCGTCGGCAGCGCCTGCCGCGGCGGCCTGCTGGCAGCACTGCTGGCGGAGAACGGCTTGGGCGGCCCCGAAAGGCCGCTGGAAGGGCCGCGCGGCTTCCTGACCGTCACCGGCGACAAGCCGGATTTCGGGCAGGTGACGGGTGATCTCGGGACACGGTGGGAGGTGCTGCGTAATATCCACAAGCCCTATCCCTGCGGCGTGGTGCTGTTCCCGGTGATCGACGCCTGCCTGGCGCTGAAGAATGAGCACGGCATTCAGACGGATGAGATCGAGGCGGTGACGCTGTACGGCCACCCGCTGCTGCGCCAGCGCACCGACCGTCCCAATGTCGAAACCGGTCGGGAGGCGCAGGTCAGCGCCCAGCACGCGGTTGCCGTCTGCTTCCTGACTGGCAAGGCCGGGCTGGAACAGTTCAGCGATGCGGCGGTCGCCGATCCCGAAGTGCTGGCGCTGCGGGCGCGGGTGCGGATGGAGGATGAGGCCGGCCGCGACTTCACCGGCGTGCGCGCGGTCGTCAGCCTGAAGGACGGGCGGTCCGAGGAAATCACCATTACCGACGCGAAGGGGACCGATAACGGCCCCTTGAGCGATGGCGAGATCGAGGCGAAGTTCCGCACGCTCGCCGCTTACGGCGCGCCGCACTGCCGCGATGCGGAGAAGCTGATCGACGCCGTATGGTCGCTGGATACGAGCGCAGATGCCGGCGCGATCATGGCGCTGGCGCGGCCCGCTCCTTAAATAGCCTCAGCTCGCCGACCAGGCGAGATCGACCGGCAGCACCGCGCCGTTGATATCCCGGCCGGCCGGACCGCACAGGAAGGCGACGAATTCGGCGACGCTCTCCGGCGCGATAAAGCGGCCGGACGGCTGCTTGCCGGCAAGGAAGCGGCCCACCGCCTCCTGCTCGGAGAGGCCCTGCTCCGCCATCGTGGCCTTGATGACGCGGCTGCTGTGCGTCGTGTTCACCGAGCCGGGGCAGATCGCGTTGCAGGTAATCTCGTGTTCAAGGGTTTCCATGGCGACGGCGCGGGTCAGGCCGATCAGCGCGGTCTTGGCAACGACGTAGCTGGCGCGGTTGGCGGCACCGATCATCCCGTAGATCGACGACATGTTGACGATACGGCCCCAGTTGCGGGCCTTCATGCCGGGCATGGTGCAGCGGATCGTGTTGAAGGCGGAATTCAGGTTCACCGCCATGGCACGGTCCCAGTCGGCCGGTTTGGTATCTTCGATCAGCCCGAAAAGCCGCGTCACCGCGTTATTGACCAGGATATCGACGCCGCCGAAACGCGCGTTCGCCGCCGCGACCATCGCCTCCACCTGGGCGGCATCGCCGACATCGGCGCCATCATAGATCACATCGACATCGTGCGCCTTCAGGGCCGCGATCTTGTCCGCGACCTCTGCCTCGCGCTCGATGCCGTTCAGGACGATGTTGCAGCCGCTTGCCGCCAGCCGCTCCGCGACGGCATAGCCGATCCCCGCCGTCGAACCGGTGATGAGTGCACTCCTACCCTTGAGCATGCGTGGCTTAACCTCGTTCATATCGTCAGGACACCCGCACCAGCCCAGGCTTTGCGTGTGGGCACGTATCTGTTATCGATAACATCTATTTATGCCAAGTCAAGCGGGCTGACGATGGCATTCGCCCGTCACGTGCTCTCGCGCTGGATGATGTCGAATCCCAGATCCTTGGCGATAACGCCGCCACCAAGCTTGAGGATGCGTTGCAGGAGGATGTTCGCTGAGAACATGCCGATTTCGCGGCGCGGCAGGCGCAGGGCCGTGATCCTGGGGACCAGATGATCGAGAATGTCGAGATCGTCGAAGCTGGCGATGGCGATATCCTCCGGCAGGCGGAGGTTCCGGCGCTGGCATTCCAGCGCCGCGCCGACCGCCAGTACGTCTCCGGAACAGAACACGGCGTCCGGCCGCTTCTTCAGGTCGAGCAGCCGGATCAGCGCGTCCCGGCCACCGGACAGCCCTTCCGGCGTTTCCAGGATCAGCTGCCGGTCCGGTTTGAGGTCCAGTTCCTCCAGCGCGGCCAGGTAGCCGCTGCGGCGCTGGCGCATGCGGTCATTGGTTTCCGTTGCCAGCGACACGAAGGCGATGCGGCGGTAACCCCGGCGGTGCAGATGGTGGGTCATCGCCTTCGCCGCCTCGAAATTGGAATAGCTGACCACGATGTCGATCGGATCGCGGGTCAGGTCGCCGGTTTCAATGACCGGAATGTCGGCCTTCGTCAGGATGCCGCGAATCCGGGGCGTATGGGCCGTGTTGTGCAGGATGATGCCGCTGACCTGCTGGCTGAGGAAAGCCAGCACCAGCTTTTCCTCCACTTCCAGCGAATGGCCGCTCTCGGCGATCAGCACATGGAACCCGGCCTTGCCGAGATTATCGGCGATCGCCTGGATGGTCTCGGCGAACAGCGAGTTGCGCAGGCTGGGGACAATCAGCCCGATGACATCGGAATGCCGCGAGGACAGGTTGCCGGCCAGGCGGTTGGGGATATAGCCGGTCTTCTCGATGGCGTCGCGGATGCGCTCGCGGGTCTCCTCCGACACGGTATCCGGCGCCCGCAACGCGCGCGACACGGTCATCGCCGACACCCTGGCGAGGCGCGCGACGTCGCTCATGCGCACGGATTTCGCCTGACCTGTAGAATGGGGGCCCGTAAGAACTGTGCCCGCAGGGATTTTCTTGGACATGGCCCGTGCTTCACCGCTTTGCCGAGTGACAGCGCAACTTTGCCCTTTCCAGCCGGCAGTTCCAACGGTAATGTTCCGCTTTGAATGATATCGATAACATATATTGAATGTCGATCCGCCAAGGTGTCCGCGCCGGCTGGCGGGATCGTGGCATGCCATCAGGAGACTACATGACCCAGGGCAAGGAAATCGGTTTCATCGGCATTGGCCGCATGGGGGCGCCGATGACGAAGCGGCTGCTGGATGCCGGTTACGCCGTCACCCTCTTCGACAAGAACACCGAGGCGCTGAAAGCGCTTGAGGCGGCAGGCGCCAGCATAGCGTCCTCGCCGCGCGCCATCGCCGACAAGGTCGATACCGTGCTGCTGTCGCTGCCGACACCAGCCATTGTCGAGGCCGTCGGGCGCGAACTGGCGGAAGGCAAGGCGCTGCGCACCGTCATCGATCTTTCCACCACCGGGCCGAAAGGCTCCGAGGTGCTGGCCGGCATCCTCGCCCCGGCGGGGATCGCGCTGGTCGATGCGCCGGTCAGCGGCGGCGTCGCCGGTGCCGCCAAGGGCAGCCTCGCCATCATGGCGGCGGGCGATCCTGAGCGGCTGGCCGAGACGAGGGCGATCCTCGACTGTTTCGGTAAGGTGTTCATCGCCGGCGACAAGCCGGGCATGGGCCAGACCATCAAGGTCATCAATAATCTGATGTCGGTGACGGCGCTGGCCATCGCGTCCGAGGCGCTGGTGCTTGGCAAGGCGTCGGGCCTCGACCCGGACCGGATGATCGAGATCATCAACGCCTCCAGCGGCCGTACCAACGCGACCGAGGACAAGATTCCCCGCTTCGTGCTGCCGCGCACCTTCGATTTCGGCTTCGCGCTGGAACTGTCCGACAAGGATACGCGGCTCTGTGTCGAGCATGCGGACGCGCTGGGCATGCCGATGATCGTCGGCAGCGCGGTGCGGCAGATGCTGAAGATCGCCATGGCGACACAAGGGCGGCAGGGTGACCTGACGTCGATTATCCGTCCCATCGAGGACTGGATGGGCGTCGAGGTGAAAGGCGGCGGCGCTAAATCATGAGCGACGACAGCTACGAGGTCTATGCCGTCAAATACGCGCATTTCGACCGGCCGGCCTATGAGAATTTCCTGGGCGGCGATCCGCATGATCACAACATGCCGCTGGATTATTTCGTCTGGGCCATCGTCGGCAAGCACCGCACCTTCGTGGTCGATAGCGGCTTCGAGGAAAAGACCGGCCTGGCGCGTGGCCGGATGACGACGGCGGCCCCGGCGGCCGGGCTGAAGGCCATCGGCATCGAGCCCGATGCCGTCGAGGACGTGATCATCACGCATATGCATTACGACCATGCCGGCAATCACGACCTGTTCCCCAGGGCGCGCTATCATGTGCAGGACCGGGAGATGAAGTTCTGCACCGGGCGCTGCATGTGCCATTCGACGCTGACTCATGCCTTCGAGGCCGAGGATGTGGTCGCCATGGTGCGCCGGCTGTACCAGGGCCGGGTGCAGTTCCATGACGGCTCGTCCGACATCGCGCCCGGCATTTCCGTGCATTGGGTCGGCGGCCATACCGACGGGCTGCAGGTGGTGCGTGTGAAGACAAGGCGCGGATGGGTGGTGCTGGCGTCCGATGCGTCGCATTTCTACGCCAACATGGACCAGCAGCGCCCCTTCCCGGTGGTCTGTAATGTCGGCGACATGCTGGAGGGCTACCGCACGCTCGATGCGCTGGCGGACAGCCATGCGCATATCATTCCCGGCCATGACCCGGACGTGCTGAAGCGCTACCCGGCGGCCCGGCCCGGCCTGGAGGGCTGGGTGGTGCGGCTCGACGCCGATATGTGATCCGTTTGCGCCGCAGTTGCGGAGTGTCCTGAAGCGGGGCTGGCCATCGGCCGGACACCGACCATGGACACACGCCCCATGAAATCTCCTGGTTTCCGGTCCGGTGAAAGCGGTATAGAGCCGCCCGGTCTTTTGGCGTGCGACGCCCCTCGGTTGACAAGCCAGCGCCCTATGGCGTAGCGATGTAAGCGTTTACAAATTCGGTCCCCATAAGGCCGGACCGCTATCCGAGGGAGGTCCCATGAGCAAGATTGAGCAGGTTTCCTGCACCGTTGCGCGCGTCCCGCTGGACACGGCGACGGCGTTTTCCACCCGCATGGTCCATGACCGGCATTACCTGCTGGTGAAGGTGCGCACCGATGACGGAATCGAGGGTATCGGCTTCTGCTATGTCGGCAGCGCGGCGGGCCGGCTGGGGCAGATCGCGGTGGAAGATCTGCTGGGGCCCATCGTGGTCGGCAAGGACCCGCTGACGGTCGAGAAGATCTGGAAGGACATGTACCAGGAATCGCTGCTGCAGGGCCGTATGGGCACGGTCATGCGCGCGCTCTCGGCGATTGACGTGGCGATCTGGGACCGCAACGCGCGGGCCGCCGGCCTGCCACTCTGGCAGTATCTCGGCGGATCGGCCGACAAGACTGTGCCGGCCTATGCCAGCGGCGGCTATTACCTGGAGGGCAAGACCCCCGCCATGCTGGGCGAGGAGGTGGCGGGCTATGTCGCCAAGGGCTTCAAGGCGGTGAAGATCAAGGTCGGCCGGCTCGATCCGAGGGGCGAAGAGGAGCGTATTGCCGCCGCGCGCTCTGCCATCGGCGACGATGTGCTGCTGATGCTCGACGCCAACAACGCCTGGGAAGATCTGCCGACCGCGCTGGAGTATATGCGCCGCTACGAGCCCTACGATCCGTACTGGATCGAGGAGCCGTTCAGCCCGGACGACATCGACAATCATGCAAGGCTCGCGGCGCGCACGCCGGTGACCGTGGCGACCGGCGAGATCGAATATGGCCGCTGGCGGCACAAGGAGCTGCTGGAGAAGGGCGCCGCCGGCATCCTGCAGACCGATGCGCTGGTCTGCGGCGGCATCAGCGAGTTCCGCCGCATCGCGGCGCTTGCCGCCGGCTATGGCGTGAAGATCTGCCCGCACTGGTTCCACGATCTGCATATCCATCTGGTGGCCTCCTCGTCGAACGGGCAGTTCGTGGAGTTCTTCCTCGATGACAAGGTGCTGAACTTCCGCCGTCTGGTCGGCCGCCAGCTGGAATTCGACAAGGGCAATCTGAAACTGCCGACGGAACCGGGTATCGGCTTTGACTTTGATGAACAGGCTGTCGCCAAATATGGCAGCGGCTGGGTGGGCGTCGGCCATAACAGCGCCCGGGCCGCTTAAGGAACAAGCTACCGAAGGAGGACGATATGCACCGCATCCTGATCACCGGCGCCGCCGGTTCTATCGGAACCGTGCTGCGCGAGGGGCTGCGCGGGCGCTATCCGGTTGTCCGGGTGACGGACCGCGCGGCGCTGGGGGCGGCGCAGCCGGGCGAGGAAGTGATGGAAGGCCTCGACCTCGCCGACCTCGATGGCCTGGAAGCGGCGATGCAGGGTGTCGATGCGGTCGTCCACCTGGCCGGTACGCCGGTTGAGCAGCCCTGGGAGCCGATCCTCGCCAACAACATCATCGGTCTCCACAACACCTATGAGGCGGCGCGGCGGCAGGGCGTGAAGCGCATCGTCTTCGCCAGCTCCAACCACACGATCGGCTTTCATCCGCGCGGCCGGCATATCGACGAGACCGTGCCGCCGCGACCGGATGGGCGTTATGGCGTCTCCAAGGTGTTTGGCGAGGCGATGGGGCGGCTCTATGCCGACAAGCACGGGATGGAGATCATCAATCTGCGCATCGGTTCCTTCCAGCCGAAGCCGAAGAATGTGCGCATGCTGAACACCTGGCTCAGCCATCGCGACTGCGTGCATCTGGTCGATGTCTGCCTGCGGGCGGCGGGCATCCATTTCGAAATCATCTATGGCGTGTCCGCCAACAGCCGCAACAAGTGGCATGACAGCCTCGCCGCGCGCATCGGCTACAGGCCACAGGACAATGCGGAGGAGTATGCGGCGGAAATCCTGGCGGCGATGAAGCCGGAGGATGAGAAGCTGACCGAGCGGATGTTCCATGGCGGCGAATATTGCGCCATGGAATTCGACGGCGATCTGGCGAAGATCGGGTAGGCTGCCTAGGACTGCCCTGCCGCCATCCGTGCCGGGACGGTCCTGACACGCGCCGTTGAATCGCGCAGCACCAGATTGGCCTCCAGCTCGGTCTTCATCGGCATGGCGCGGCCCTCGATGCAGCCCAACAGATAATCGGCAACGCGCACGCCGATCTCCTCCACCGGCACATGCACGGTGGTGAGTGTGGGGTCGAGATGGCGGACGATCTCCAGATCGTCATAGCCGGCGACCGAGACCTCGCCCGGCACGGCGATGCCCATGGTGCGCAGTTCGAACAATGCACCGATGGCCAAAGCATCGGCGGTGCCACAGATCGCCGTTATCTGCGGGTGGGCGCGCATCAGCGCGCGGGCGGCGCTGCGCCCGTCAGCCAGCCTGTGCGGCACCTCGATGATGCGGCTCTTCGGCTGGTCGACGCCATAGGATTTCAGGCAGGCCAGCATGCCCCGCAGGCGCGCGGCAATGCGGTCATTCAGCCGGGTCGGGCTGGTGACGATGCCGACATCGCGGTGCCCCAGCTCCATCAGATGGCGCATCAGCTCCCAGGCGCTGCGGTAATTGTCGAAACCGATGCAGGGATGTTCGTTGTCGGGGTCGTACTGATAGCTGTTCACATAGGGGATGCCGCGCCCCTGCAGCAGCGCATAGATGCGCGGATCATGCTGCTGGCCGACCAGTTGCACCCCGTCCACGCCACGTTCGATCAGCGACCGCACGGCTTCGATCTCCTTGCTCGCATCATATTGCGTGGTGGCGATCAGCAGCTGGTAGCCATATTCCTGCAGCCGCTGCTGCAGCCGCTCGACACCGCTGGCGAAGATGCCGATGCCGATGGTCGGCACCACAGATCCGATGGAGTAGGAGCGCCGAGAGGCCAGCGCCCGGGCGGCGCCGTCGCGCACATAGCCCAGCTCCTCCATCGCCAGTGTTACCTTCTCGCGGATGCGGGCACTCACCTTATCCGGGTGGTTCAGCACGCGGGAAACGGAGGCAGTCGAAACGCCTGCACGTTTCGCAACATCGCTAAGCTGGGCCATGCAATCCGTAAGCGCTTTCCATGCCTAAAACACTGTCATCAATCTATCGCAAGGGATTGGACAAGGCGACTTTTTTGTGCGCTGCGATAAGGGACGGCCTCTGAATTCGGCGGCTGGCAGCGGTTCCCGGCACATCGGTGTCGGATCGAATGTTGCTTATTTAGAAAAATAAGGCCCATCGTCTTGACAGTGCGCTCTGTCATCTTCTAGCGTCACTGTAAGCGCTTACAAAAAATAACAGTCAGCCATCTTGGCTGGCCATAGCGAAAAGCGCCCCCGAAGCGACGGCGTCCCAAAAATCAGAACAGGCGGGCGTCGCAGGTGCGGAACCGCAGAAGGCGGAACGGGCCGCATATAACGGATCCTTAGGGAGGAACCACATGTCGGTAGGAAAGATGCTGAAAGGCACGCTGTCCGCAATTGCGGTTAGCGCGGTTGCCTTGGCCATCTCGGCCGTAACCCCGGCGCAGGCCGAGGTCAAGGAACTGAAGATCGGTTACATGAAGAACCCGATCCTCGAAGCCAGTGTCGATATCATGGACAAATGGGCCAAGAAGAACGGGGTCAAGCTGGTCAAGATCCCGATGGCCTATTCGATCTTCCAGGAGAAGGTGACCGCCACGCTCACCTCTGGAAACGACCAGTTCGATATCATCTGGCACAATGACGATTGGGGCCAGCTCTGGATCAAGTGGATGGCCCGCATGGACGATGTGAAGGGCATGGACCGGGTCTCCAAGCACCCGCTCGATGCCTTTTATGATGAAGATGGCAAGGTCAGCGCCGTTCCGGCCGCGCATACCGTGGGCACCTTCTTCTACCGCACCGATCTGGTGAAGCCGGAAGAAGTTCCGACCACCTGGGCCGAGCTGGTTTCCGTCAGCCAGCGTCTGCAGAAGGAAGGCAAGGTGAAGTGGGGCTATGTCGGTGGCATGGCCATGAACAACACCTGGTTCTCGCTGTGGTGGACCATGTGGGGCAACAAGTGCGACATCTTCCTGCCGCTCTGGGAACGCGACAACAAGAAGCTGAACGCGGCGGGCTGGAAACCGGCCCTGACCGAGCCCTGCACCAAGGAATATGTCGAATTCTGGTGGGATGCTCTCTACACCCACAAGATCAGCCCGGAGGCGATGACCTCCTATACACGTGACGAGGCGAACGCCATCTTTATGGCCGGCGACGCCGCCTTCACGCTGGTTGATTCGACGCATTTCGGCGATTTCAACAGCCCCAAGAAGTCACGGATCGCCGGCAAGGTCGGCATGGCCCCGCAGCCGATGGGGCCGCGCGCCGACAAGCCGTTTGCCTGGAATGAAATCTGGGGCTGGGGCATTCCCAAGGGCGTGCCGGCGGACCGCCAGAAGCTGGCCAAGGAGATGCTTGGCGCCATGCTGACCGATATGGAAGGCCAGAAGGCGATGTGGGACGCGACCGGCGGCCCGCCCCCGAGCATGGATGCCTGGGAGATCCTGTCCAAGGATGACAAGGTGTTCGCCGATCTGAAGAATGCCGTGTTTGACCAGAATATCGGGACGCATTCGGCCTATTACTTCCCGGCCTGGCCGGCGGTTCACAAGGCCTATTCCGATGTCATGATCGGTGCCTTGAAGGGCAAGCGCGAGGATATCCCGAAGGCGATGGAAGCCGGGATGGATGCCGTCCACAAAGCCGCCAACAGCGGTCAGTAAGTCAATGTCGACGGATGTTAAATCCGCCATGGGATCCCCGGGGCCAGACAAGGCCCCGGGGAAACCCGGCAAAAGCTTCGCCTTGCGCTGGCTGGCGCTGAACGAAAAGACCCGTTTCAGCCTGCTGCTGCTGGCACCGTCCGGGATCATGCTGGTCCTGTTCCAGATCGTGCCGATCCTGATCGGCGCCAATGCCAGCTTTCGCGACTGGTCGCTGTACGATCCGCAGCGCACCTGGGTCGGGCTGCAGCATTACATCTACATCCTGACCGACCCCAATTTCCTGTATCTGGTGCTGCCCAATACGCTGCTGCTGATGTTCAGTTCTGTCAGCATCGGCCTAGTCCTGGGGCTGGCACTGGCGCATATGCTGAACAAGCATTTCTTCGGCCATGCCATCGTGCAGACCGTGATCCTGCTGCCGCTGATGGTGGCGCCGGTCATCGCCTCAATGATGATGCGCTGGATTTTCAACGATCAGTTCGGCGTGGTCGCTGCCGTCATAGACGCGCTCGGCTTCGGGCAGATCGCCTGGCTGTCGGACCGCTGGCCCAGCTTCGCCATCATCGTCTTCACCGATGTCTGGCTGTGGACGCCGTGGTTCACCATCCTGCTGCTGGCCGGGCTGCGCAGCCTGCCGAAGGAGCCCTACGAGGCGGCCGCCATCGATGCCGCCAGCAAATGGCGCGTCTTCACCCATGTCACCCTGCCGATGATGCGTCCCATCATGGCGGTGTGCATCGTCATCCGCTCGATCGACTGTTTCCGGACCTTCGACCAGGTCTGGGTGATCAGCGGCGGCGGGCCGGCGCGTCAGACCGAGGTGTTCAGCATCTACGCCTATACCGAGGCCTTCGTGTACCTGAATTTCGGGCGCGGCACGGCCGCGGCGATCATCGGTGCCATCATCATCGGTACGCTGGGCTGGGGGCTTTACAAACTTCTCAACCGTTTCATGGAGGTGTCGCGATGAGCGTCGCCACCGATACCGGCTACACCCCGCCAAAGCGCGGCAGTTTCCTGGACGCGCTGGCGCCGGGTGGCAAGCGGGCCTTCTTCCTGCTCAGCGTGCTGGGTGTGCTGCTGATCTTCGCCTTTCCGGTGTTCTGGCTGGTGCTGACCTCGATGCGGCCTGCCTGGGGCGTCTATTACGTGCATCGCGGGCTGGAATTCACGCTGGGCAACTATCTGGAGGTGCTGGAGCAGGAGGTGGTGGTCCATGCCTTCTTCAACAGCTTCGTCATCGCCACGCTGTCCACCTTCTTCTCGCTGACGGTGACGGTGACCAGCGGCTACATGCTGTCGCGTTTCACCGGCAAGCTGGCGAATGCCTGGTTCGGCACGATCTACATCTTCCGCACCATCCCCTACATCACCTGGGTGCTGCCGCTGTATTTCGTCACCCAGTGGTGGGGCATCTTCGATACCTATCTCGGCCTGCTGCTGCCGCATATCGCGGTGCATATCTGTTTCTTCTCCTGGCTGATGAAGGGCTTTTTCGACGGCATCGACCCGTCGATGGAATCGGCGGCGCTGATCGATGGCTGCACCCGCTGGGGCGCCTTCCTGCGCGTTGCCCTGCCCTCGGCGCTGCCGGGCATCGCGGCGCTCAGCATCCTGTGCTGGCTGTGGACCTGGAACGAATTCCTGTTCGCGCTGATCCTGACCAGCCACAACACGCCGATGATCACCGTGGTGATGGCGCAGTTCGTCAGCGAGCTGGGCACCGAGTGGAACCTGATGAGCGCCACCGCCGTGATGGCGATGGTGCCGGCGCTGATCGTTGCGATCTTCGGACAGAAATACGTGGTGCGCGGCCTGAAGGTCTGACGCGCTCTCAAAACAACTTCGAAAGCGGATAACGCGATATGGCTGAAGTGAAGCTTACCCAGGTGAACAAGCGATACGGCAACATCCATGCCGTGCACGATGTCGATCTCACCGTCGCCGACGAGGAATTCGTGGTGCTGGTCGGGCCGTCCGGCTGCGGCAAATCCACCACCCTGCGCATGGTTGCCGGGCTGGAGGAGATCAGCGGCGGCACCATCGATATCGGCGGCCGGGTGGTCAATGATCTGCCGCCGCGCGACCGGGACATCGCCATGGTGTTCCAGAACTACGCGCTCTACCAGCATATGACGGTGTACGACAATCTGGCCTTCGGGCTGCGCAACCGGAAGGTGCCGGAGGCCGATATCCGCAAGGAGATCGACCGGGCGGCATCGATCCTCGGCATCCAGCCACTGATGGCCCGCAAGCCCAAGCAGCTGTCGGGCGGCCAGCAGCAGCGCGTCGCCCTGGGCCGCTGCATCGTGCGCAACCCGGCGGTGTTCCTGTTCGACGAGCCGCTGTCCAACCTCGACGCCAAGCTGCGCGCGCAGATGCGCATCGAGCTGAAGGAACTACGCACCCGCGTCGCCACCACCTCGATCTACGTCACCCATGACCAGGTCGAGGCGATGACGCTGGGCGACCGCATCGTCGTTATGAAGGACGGGCTGGTGCAGCAGATCGGCACGCCGCTGCAGCTGTACCGCACGCCGGCCAACCGATTCGTCGCCGGTTTCCTCGGCTCGCCGGCGATGAATTTCGTCGAGGTGACGGTGGCGGAGGCCAAGGGCAGTCTCGTCCTCTCCGGCTTTGGCCCGGATATCAGCCTGCCCGACGCGATGTCGGCATCCCTAGCGGGTCAGAAGGGCCAGAAACTTGTGATGGGCATGCGCCCCGAACATCTGGTGCTGGGCGAGGAAAGCGGCGAGTCGAGCATCCGGCTGGATGGCCGCATCGTGCTGACCGAGCAACTGGGCGCGCAGCAGCTGGTCGAGGTGAAAATCGGCGAGCATTCGGTCATGGCTGCCGGTGTCGATCCCGACCTGCATCTTCGCGGCGGCGATGCCGGGCGGTTCTCCATCGCCATCGACCGCGTGCACCTGTTCGCGGCGGGCGACAATGGGGCGGTGCTGTGGTCGGCGGGCAATGGCGCCGTCGCCTCCCCCCTGCGGCACGTTTCCTGAAGGAGGCCGGCAATGGGCGATTTCTACGTAAAGCCGGGCGACGAGGTCTGCTTCTCCAAGACGGTGGGGGAGAGTGACGTCTATCTGTTCGCCGGCATCACCGGCGATCTTTCCGGCAATCATGTGAATGAGGAACTGATGCGCAAGTCGAGCTATGGGCGGCGTATCGCCCATGGCGCGCTGATGGTGGGGTTCATGTCCACCGCCTCGACGATGATGATCGATCTGGCCGGCAGCACCGGCGGCGACGAGACGGCAGTGTCGCTGGGCTATGACCGTATCCGCTTCCTGGCGCCGGTGTTCATCGGCGACACGATCACGGTCACTTACCGCATTGCGGCCGTGGATGCAGCGCGCCGCCGCTCCACCTCCGACATCTCGATCACCAACCAGCAGGGCGAGCTGGTGGCGGTCGGCAACCACATCCTGAAATGGGTCGCCAACGCCGTTAAGGCCGCGGAGTGACCCTGCGAAGCTGCCGTATCATGACCGGGTCCATGTCTGCGAACGTCGCTACTGCATATCCCACGGTCACCAACCCTGGCGGCAGCCTTGCCTCCCTGCTCTCCCTGTCCGGGGCTTCGGCGCCGGGCGGGGAGAGGTTTCTTTTCAGAGTTTCAGCGTCCCTTAAAGACCGGCGGCCGCTTTTCCTTGAAGGCGGTGACGCCCTCCATCCTGTCCTCGGTGGCGAAGGCGCGGGCGATCAGCTGGCGTTCCTGCAGCAGCCCGGCAGCCATCGGCACCTCGAACGCCGCCAGCACCGCCGCCTTGGCGAGGCGCAGCGCAATCGGCGGCTTGGCGGCAATCAGGGCGGCCAGTGCGCCGGCGCGCACCTCGGCATCGCCGGCGGGAACCAGCTCCGTGACCAGCCCGGCATCCAGCGCGGTCGCCGCGTCGATCGGCTCTCCGGTCAGGATCAGCTTCATGGCCAGCGCCTTGCCGGCGGTGCGCGCCGCGCGCTGCGTGCCGCCATCGCCGGGGAACAGGCCGAGATTGATCTCCGGAAAGCCGAAGCGGGCGTTCTCCGCGGCGATGACGATGTCGGCCAGCAGTGCCAGCTCGAAGCCGCCGCCGAAGGCATAGCCCTCGACCGCCGCGATCATCGGTTTGGGGAAACTCTCGATGGCGGCCCAGTTCTCGATACGCTGGCGGTCCTCCAGCACCGCGCCGCCCTCGGCCACGAATTCCTTGATATCGGCACCGGCGCAGAACTGCTTGTCGCCACCGGACAGCAGCACAACGCGCACCGCTTCGTCACTGGCGGCAGCTCGCAGCGCGCCGGCCAGCGCCGATATCAGCGGGCGGCTCAGCGCGTTGCGCGCCTCGGGCCGGTTCAGCCGCAGGTGCAGCACATTGTTCGAATCGAAGGTGGAGAGGACGAGATCGGTCATGGTCATGCCTCAGGGTTCCCGGGTCGGGGTGATGACGAGCTGCGAGATCGTGCAGTGCGGCGGCTGGTCCAGCGCGTAGAGAATGCCGCGCGCGATATCGTCCGGGTCCAGCGTCATCGGGGCGGCATCGTAATAGGCTTTGCCCTTGGCCGGATCGCCGCCCACACGCGCGGCAGCGAAATCGGTGCGGGTCAGGCCGGGCAAGATCTCGGTGATGCGGATATCGCTGTCGCGGTAATCCTGCCGCAGCCCTTCGCAGAACATATGCACGGCGGCCTTGGAGGTGGTGTAGGCGCTGCCGCCGGGATAGGAGCGGAAGGCCGAGACCGAGCCAAGATTCACCACATGGCCGCCGCCGCGCTGCACCATGCCGGGCAGGATGGCGTGGCACACCCGCATCATGCCGGTGACGTTGGTGTCGATGATGCTGGCCCAATCCTCGATACGGCCGGCATCAAAGCGCTGGCGTCCACCGCTGTCGTGCCCGGCATTGTTCACCAGGATGTCGATGGCGCGCAGCCCCTCGGGCAGCCGGTCAAGCAGACCGGCCACGCTGGCCGGGTCACCGACATCCAGTGTCAGCACATGCGCCGTACTGCCGCAGGCGTCGGCAACCTTGCGCAGGCTGGCCTCGGTGCGGCCGGCGCAGATCACCCGAACGCCGCGACCGGCCAGCGCCAGGGCGGTGGCCCTGCCGATGCCGGCGCCCGCGCCGGTGATCAGGGCGACCTTGCCGTCGAGATGGGATGCTGTGGCGGTCATCGCGTCCTCCCCGTTGGATTTTCGGGCAGTCTAGCAATGGCTGACTTTCATGTAAGCGTTTTCTTCCAGGAATCGGAAAGGTCTGAACAGTGCTTCTGAACGGCATGAAAATTGTCAGCTTCTGTCACTTCCTGCAGGGGCCGGCGGCGACGCAATATCTGTCCGACATGGGCGCGGAGGTGGTGAAGATCGAGCCGCCGCACGGTGCCTACGAACGCCACTGGGCCGGTGCCGACCGTGCCAAGGCCGGCGGTGTCAGCGCCTTCTTCCTGTCGGCCAACCGCGATGCCCGCAGCCTCGCCATCGACCTGAAGCATCCGCAGGCGAAGGAGGTGGTCTATCGGCTGATCCGGCAGAGCCATGCGGTGGTGGAGAATTTCCGCCCCGGCACGCTCGACCGGCTGGGCTTCGGCTATGCGGCGGTGAAGGCGGAGAAGCCGGACATCATCTATGCCTCGGCGTCAGGCTTCGGCACGACCGGTCCCTATGCCAGCCGGCCGGGGCAGGATCTGCTGATCCAGGCGATGAGCGGCCTGGTCGCCGGCACCGGCGGGCGGCGCGGCCCGACGGCGGTGGGCTGTGCGGCGGCCGACCAGCATGGCGCGGCGCTGCTGGCGCTGGGCATCACCGGTGCCTACGCGAAATGGCTGCGTACCGGCGAGGGCACGCATGTCGAGGCCAATCTGCTGGCCGCCGGCGTCGATCTGCAAACCGAATCGCTGGTGACCTATTACGCCAGCCAGCGGGGGCGCGCGGCGCTGGACCGCGACGAACGGCTGGCCACCTGGTTCCATGAGGCGCCCTACGGCGTCTATGCGATTGCCGATGGCCACATGGTGCTGTCGCTGAACCCGCCCGACAAGCTGGCCGAGGCGCTGGACAGCGCCGAATTGCGCGCCTTCATCGGCCGCAATGCCTATGACGAGCGCGACGCCTATATCGCGGCGGTGGCCGAGGTGCTGGCGCCGCTGACCTATGCCGAGATCGCGGCGAAGCTGGAGGCGCACCGGCTGTGGTTCGCCCGCGTCGAGGATTTCGATGATCTGCGCCGCAACCCGCAGCTCCTCCATAACGAGACCTTCCGCGAGGTCGATGTGAACGGCGTCCCGGTCACGCTGGTCAATCACCCGCTGCGCTATGACGGCAAGCTGCCCGGCTTCACGGGGTTTGCCCTGCAGCCGGGCGCGCACAGCCGGTCCGTGCTGGAAGAAGCGGGTTTCGCGGCGGATGAGGTGGCGGCGCTGTTGGAGGCGGGGGCCGTTTTCGCGCCCGCGCCGGACAGTCAGGCCGCGGAATAAGGGAGGAACAGAAGATGCTCGATCTGCTGGACGGTGTGAAGATCGTCAGCTTCAACCATTTCCTGCTGGGGCCGGTTTCCATGCAGGCGCTGGCTGACATGGGCGCCGATGTAATCTCGGTGGAACCGCTGGAAGGTGCCTTCCAGCGCCAGTTCGGCGGCGGGGTCGGGGTGTTCGTCGATGGCCAGGCTTCGCTGTTCCTGACCGGCAACCGCAACAAGCGCTCCATCGCCCTCGACCTGAAGTCGGAGAAGGGCCGGGAAGCGGCGCGCAAGCTGGCCGAGAGCGCCGATGTGGTGTGTGAGAATTTCCGTCCCGGCGTGATGGAGAAGCTGGGGCTGGGCTATGAGGCGCTGAAAAAGGCCAATCCGGGGCTGATCTATGCCGCCGCTTCCGGTTACGGGCCGGATGGTCCCTATGCGGAGAAGCCGGGCCAGGATCTGCTGATTCAGGCGATGAGCGGGCTGGCGGCGATCACCGGCGAGGCGTCGACCGGCCCGCGCGCGGTTGGTGTGTCGGTCGCCGATCATCATGGGGCGGCCCTGCTGGCGATGGGCATATTGGGGGCGCTGCTGCGCCGCACGCGCACCGGCAAGGGTTGCCGAGTCGATGTGAATCTGTTGTCGGCGGCCATCGATCTGCAGATGGAATCCTTCATCAACTTCCTCAATGCGGACCGCCATCACGACGTCACGCCGCCGCACCGCATTGGCGGCTGGTACTATGCAGCACCCTACGGCATCTACCCGGTGCAGGACGGACACATCGCCATTTCGCTGGCCGGCCTGAAGGGACTGGGCGAGGCGATGGACAGTGCCGAGATCGCCGCCATACCGGACGCGGAAGCCTTCGAACGGCGGGAGGAGGTGGCCGCCCTGCTGGACCGTATCTTCCCGACGCGCCCCTATGCGGAATGGGCGGCGCTGCTGGAACCGAAGAAGATTTGGTTCTCCCGTGTGAACGACTATGCGGACGTCGCTGCCGACCCGCAGGTGAAGCACAATGGCAGCTTCGTCACCGTGGCAGGGGCGACCGGTAGCCCGGTCACGCTGGTCAACCATCCGGTACGCTATGATGGCGAGACGGCGGAGGTGCGCCTGCCGCCGCAGAAGCTGGGTGCGCAGAGCGCCGAAATCCTGGAAGAGCTCGGCTATTCGGCGGATGATATCCGCGCGATGGCCGCCGAGGGGGCAGCACTTCTGGGCGAGGGGTGATGGCAGGGCCTGATGAATGACGGCGCATCCGAATATCTGATTGCCGGCGGTCACCGGCTGCGCCTGCGCCGGCTGGGCGAGGCCACGCCGGACAAGCCGACCCTGGTGTTCCTGCATGAGGGGCTGGGCAGCATCACGCAATGGCGCGGCTTTCCGGCCGATCTGTGCGCCGCGACCGGACTGCCGGGGCTGGTCTATGATCGTTATGGCCATGGCGGTTCCGACCCGGTGGACCTGCCGCGCCCTGACGATTTCCTGGAAATCGAGGCGCAATGGGCGCTGCCGGCGCTGCTCAGCGCCTGCGGAATCGCGCGGCCGGTCCTGGTCGGCCACAGCGATGGCGGCACCATCGCACTGCATTTCGCGGCGTTCTTTCCCGGCCGTCCCGTCGCCTGCGTCACCCTGGCCGCCCATGTCATGCTGGAACCGGCGACCGAGGCCGGCCTCGCCGGGCTGAAGGCACGTTGGCAGGACGACCCGGAATTCGCCATGAAACTGGCCCGGCATCATGGCGACCGCACCGAACGGCTGGTGCGCGGCTGGCTGGATGTCTGGACCCGGCCTTCGATGCGCGGCTGGTCCATGCGGCACACGCTGCCAAGCATCCGCTGCCCGGTGCTGGCAATGCAGGGCGCTGAGGATTTACACGGCAGCCCGGCCCAGCTGGAGGCAATCCGGAACGGTGTCTCCGGACCGGTCGAGACGCAGCTGCTGCCCGGCTGCGGCCATGTTCCGCATCTGGAGGCGCCGGAGGCCACGCTGTCTGCAATTTGCGATTTCTTGCCACGCAGGATCTGAAGATCGCGGCATTAGGATCGGTTGCCGGTCAGGCTTCCGTGCCCGAAATCGGGATCTGCAGAACGAAGCAGGCGCCCGTCTTGCCATTTTCATCGAGGAACAGTTTGCCGTCGAACTGCCCTGCAATCTGGCGTGAAATGGCCAGTCCCAGCCCAGCCCCCTGATGGCCCGCGATAGGGCCGCGTTCGAATTTCAAGAAGATGCGTTCCTGATCCTGAGCGGGAATGCCGCTTCCATTGTCCTCGACCCGCACCTCATACACCCCGCCATTTATACTGCTGGAAACGCGCACCTCAGGGCTCGGCGCGTCGTTGTATTTGATGGCGTTGGAGAGCAGGTTGATGAATATCTGCGCCAGTTTGTCGGGTTCGCCCGACAAGGTTACGGAACCCGCATGCCGAAGCCGCACCAGATTGGTGCCGGCGGTGTGGGCAAGGGCCTCGCAGCTTTCCATGGCGGAGGTCAGGATCTCCTCCGGATCGAACTCGGTCGGCGGGGGCCGGGTGAAGACGGCCCGTAACTGATCGAGTTCGAGAATGCTGTCGAGCAGCCTGGTAAGCCGGATGCTCTCATTCTGAATGATGTTGAGGAAGCGCAGCTTGCGTTCCTCCTGCATGGCCGGTTCCGCGAGCAGGATATCGCTGAACGACCGGATCGAGGTCATCGGGGTGCGCACTTCATGGCTGATCTGGCTGAGGAATTCGTCCTTCTGCGCATCCACCTCGCGCAGGCGCTGGTTGGCGGCGGCAAGGGCCGCCGCTGTGGCCTCGATCTGGCGCGACTTGCGCTCAAGTTCCTCGGAATAGGCGCGGATCTGCTCGGCCTCGCCGGCGAGGCGTTTCAACTCCTGCACGCTGATAGTCTCGTCGCTGACCACCCGTGAGATCAGCGAGCGGGCCGATGCTGCGCCAACATTCGCCGCCAGTCGTTGCTCGACACGGGAGATCGTCTCATCGCCGGCAAGGACCGAACGGTGGACGTCGCGATCCGCGAACATTGCGATTGCCTCGGTGGGGCCGAGGATCCGCTCGGCGATCTGGCGCAGGTCGGCGACCCGTGCTGTGCGGCGGATGATGCGCTGCTCGGTCTCGGTCTGGCGGCGGAAGACATCGACGAAGAGCATCGACTGGAAGCGTGCGAGCGGTGTCGGCTCGCTCATCAGCGATACCAGCACGAACATCGAGACATTCGCGGCCATGCTCCAGAAGACCGCATGGACGAGCGGATCGTAGCCGATGAGCCCGAACAGGGCGTGCGGCCGCAGCCACAGGATTCCAAAGGGGCCGTCGGTGATGGTCGAAGCCGACATCAGGGCGGTTCCGCCGAAGCTCGGGAGCACAAGCGTGTACCCCCACAGGACGAGCCCGCACACCAGCCCCACCAGTGCGCCGGCTGCCGTTGCCCGGCTCCAATAGAGCCCGCCGACGAGGCTGGGGAGGAACTGCGCCACGCCACAGAACGAGATAAGACCGATGGCCGCCAGCGCGTCGGAATTGCTCACCCGTAAGTAGATCAGGCCGAGCAACACGACGAAGATGACGGCACCTCTCCGCGCGGTCAGGATGAAATGGCGCATCGCCTCGGCGCCGGCTTGGGGCAGCAGCGAAAGGCGCAGCGCCAGCGGCATGACGATGTGGTTCGAGATCATGGTCGATAGCGCGATCGAGGAAACGATGACCATCGAGGTCGCGGAGGAGAAGCCACCCAGAAAGGCAAGCAAAGTCAGCGTATTGTAATTTTCCTGCATGGGCAGGGTCAGCACGAAGAGATCGGGGTTGGAGCCGGCGGGAAGCCGTTCCATTCCGGCGATGGCGATCGGAATCACGAAAAGGCACAGCAGCAGCAAATAGAGCGGAAACAACCAGGACGCGGTCTGGATCTGGCGGTTGTTGGAATTCTCCACCACCGTCACCTGGAATTGGCGCGGAAGGCAGATGACGGCCGCCGCCGCGAGAAACAGCAGTGTCAGCCAGCGTGGACCGAAGGTTTCAGCCGGATCAATGATGCTTGCCGGCGCGCCGGCGAAGACCAGGGCCGGGTCCCAGTCAGACAGGCCGACCACCCATAGGCCCACGGCCAGGAGCGCGACCAGCTTCACGACCGCTTCCACGGCGATGGCGGCGACGACGCCGTGATGCCGTTCGTTCACATCGATGTTGCGCACGCCGAACATGATCGAGAAGACGCACATGCCAGCCGCAATCCAGAAGGCAAGCGCATAGTCGGGCTCGATCGTCGAACTTGCCGCGGTTATCGCCCCGCGCGGATATGTCAGCACCTGGAAGCTGTCGGTCAGGGCCTTGAGCTGCAGCGAAATGTAGGGTGCTGTTGCGATGACCGCGATCAGCGTCACCACCGCGCCAAGCATCGGGTTCTTGCCGAAGCGCGCGGAAATGAAGTCGGCAATCGACGTCGTATTATGGACGCGGCCGACCGTGACCAGCTTGCGCAGGAATATCCACCATCCGACAAAAACGATGGTCGGACCGAGGTAGATGGTGATGAATTCCAGCCCGTTCCGTGCAGCAGAGCCGACGGCGCCAAAGAACGTCCAGGACGAGCAGTAGATGGAAATCGACAGGGTATAGACCAGCGGCGACGAAAGCCAGCCGCCGGAGTCGCGCCGGGCGCGCCGGTCGCCGGCGAAAGCCACCGCAAACAGAATGGTAACATAGGCGAGGCAGATCGCGATGACGAGATCGGGGTGCAGCATTCACGCCCCGTCCGGCTTGTTCTTGCCGTCCCCGTCGGCGTCCTCGACCCGCAGGGCCACCAGCAATGCGACCAGGATCAGGCAGGCCCACACGCCGTAAACATAGAGGACGATCAGCGGGATGCCGGCAATCAGGACGGGAGCGGAGAAGATGAGGATTACCGGCGGCAGGAGCAGAAAAATGGCTGCCACCGGCAGTATCGCAGCGGCGTCCCGCACATTCCGGGTCCTGCTTTCCCAGTGCTCCATGCGCCTCAGCCTGTGCCGGTGACCTGTCGAAGGCATGCGATGATATCGGCGTTCGAGAACGGCTTGGTGATGAATTCGGTCGCCCCGGCCTCGCTGGCGGTCTGGCGGTCTCGGCTCTGCCCTTTTGCCGTCAGGACAATGACCGGCAGGCCGGACAGGTTCCGGTCGGCGCGCACCTGCCGCAGCACGTCGAAGCCGCTCATCCCCGGCATCATGACATCAAGGATGATGGCCGAGAACTTCGTGCCGCGCAGCCGTTCCAGCGCCTCCAGTCCATTGGCGGCGATGGCGACATCGAAATCCGCTCGTCTGAGAATATAGCTCAACGATTCTATAATGTTCGGCTCATCCTCGACGATGAGTATTCTGGTTCTCCCCAATGTTTTTTCCTTCCCTGCGGCCCGCTCCCACAGCCTTATTGACGGCTATATTGATTCACTTGGGGCCACTAGCACCATAATCGAGCTTGGGCCGCAGCCAAACAAGCCTTTTGGTCCGGCTGGATTTCCTGGCCGGATACGGCCTTCTTGCCGGGGCGGCCTCAGACGACCAGCGGCGGCTCCTGCCGCTGTCTGCACGCCTCGCGGACGCACAACCGGCATGTCGTGCCAACCGGCACCGTTCCGGCCCGCCTCTCGATGCCATCGCCGGCGGCTACGCGGGAGGCGTCATCCGCGGTGCAGGCCAGCATGATCGACATCAGATGCCGCGTGCCCCCGGCGGTTGCCGGCTGCTTCTCGACGGCGCGGGCGAAGAACAGGAAATCATCGCCTGATGTCAGGGCGCCATAGGCGCGCGCGGTCATGCCGGGCGTCTGGAAGGCGCCGTAGATCACCCAGAGCGGGCAGGCGCTGCCGTAGCGGGGCAGCGGCAGGCGAGGCAGCGGCAGGCGCTTGCTGATATAGCCTGACGGGTCAGCCCGCATGAAGGCGAAGCGTACGCCCTCCCGGCCAGGGCGGCGCAGGGTCGTCAGCCGGTGCGCGGCCTGCTCGTAGGAGACACCGAATATTCTGGCCAGCCTGTCAGGATCATAGCGATGCCGTTCCGCGGCGGCGAGGAACGGTTCGTACGGCATCAGCATCGCCGCGGCGGCATAGGCGTACAGCGCCTCCGTGGCCAGCCGGCACGCCGCGTCATCCTGTTCGAACCCCTCATGGCGCGCGAGGATCGCGGCAACCTCGTCCGCCGCGCCCTGGCGCACCTGCGCGCGCAGCCGCTCGAATGGCGATGGCGGATCCTCGCTGCCCGTCGGGTCGCCCGCCGGATCGCCCGCCGCATCGAACACAGGCGGGGAATAAAGCACCCGCCCGGCGTCGCCGGCGGCGCGCGTAGCGTCGGCATAATCCTCCAGTTCGGGGAAATAATTCTGCGACTCCACGATCAGCGCATCGACCTTCTCGGTCGGGGTGGCGGCGCGCACGCGGGTTTGCGCGCTGTCGAAGAACCCGGCCAGTGCCCGCGCCGTTTGGGAAAGGCGGGCGCTGTCGTCAGCAACAATCTTCAGGAAGCGGCGGCTGTCGGCCGCGTCGAGCGTGTCGTCGGCATGGACGATCTCCGCCGCCGAGCGAATCGACGTCACCTGGGTCAGCATCTGGTGCACGCTGTCGCGCAGGAACGGGTCGTGCTCAAGCCGGTCGGCGAGTGCCAGAACGGCCGCGTCACGGTCCTGGTAGGAGCGATAAACCCGCAGGAGGAGAGCCGCCCAACCCGGATGATGGCCGACGAACTGCTCGGCTGGCGCGAGCTCTGGAAGCTTTTCGCTCGCTGCCAGCTCCGCTGAAACCTCGCGCACCTCATCCGCCAGGCGGCGCTCGGCCTCGCCGTCGAGTTGAGCGCGATCAACGGCCAGTTCGGCGGCGATCCGGTCGAGCAATGCCGTTGGTGCAGGGCGGCGGTTGCGCTCAATCAGATTGAGGTAGGACGGCGATATGCCGGTGCGCTGCGCCAGCGTGCCCTGGGCGAGCCCCGCCTGCATGCGCAGATTCCTGATCTTGAGCCCAATCAGCTTCGTCGCCATCGCTCCTCCTGTTTGTAAATTAATGACAATGTTGCTTGAGTGTCAATGAAAGTCTTTACAAAAATATCGTGATTTAACAATTACTTATTGAAACGATGACAAGTCCGCGTAATGATGACGCAGGGTCATCGCGCCCTTGGAACAGCCGGCAGCAAGCCGGGACGCCAACAGGGAGGAAAAACAATGACGATCGCGAAGATTAACCGACGCCTATTTCTGCAAAGCAGCGGCATTGTCGGTGCCGGCCTTGCCATGCCTATGATTCTCTCGGGTGCCGCGCGCGCTCAGAGCTTCTGCAACAGCCCGACCGGTTCAAAGGTCGTGTTCGGCTTCAACTGTCCGCAAACGGGCCCCTATGCCGAGGAAGGCAAGGACCAGCTCAAGGCGTACCAGCTCGCTGTGCAGCATATTAACGGCGAGGGCGATGGCGGCATGCTCAACACCTTCAAGGGAACCGCGCTGAAGGGCAACGGCGTCCTGGGTAAGAAGGTGGAGTACGTCACCGGCGACACGCAGACCAAGAGCGACGCGGCGCGTGCCTCGGCGACGCGCATGATCGAGCGCGACGGCGCGATCATGATCTCGGGCGGCTCCTCGTCTGGCGTTGCCGTTGCCGTGCAGTCGCTGTGCCAGGACATGGGAATCATTTTCATGTCGGGTCTGACGCATTCCAACGACACCACCGGCAAGGACAAGAAGAAGAACGGCTTCCGGCATTTCTTCAACGCCTATATGTCGGGTGTCGCCATCGCGCCGGTTCTCGGTGAGGCCTATGGCAAGGATCGCCGTGCCTATCACCTCACAGCCGACTACACCTGGGGCTGGACCCAGGAAGAATCGATCAAGAACGCAACCGAGGCGCTTGGGTGGGAGACCGTGCAGACGGTGCGCACCCCGGTCGGCGCTGCCGACTTCTCGCAATACATCACGCCGGTCCTGAACTCCGGCGCCGATGTGCTTATCCTGAATCACTACGGCAACGACATGGTGAACTCGCTGCGCCAGGCGGTTCAGTTCGGCCTGCGCGACAAGCAGGTCAACGGCAAGAATTTCGAGATCGTCGTGCCGCTGTTCTCCGAGCTGATGGCGCAGGGTGCGGGCGATGCCATCAAGGGCATCTATGGCACCGCCAACTGGGACTGGAAGCTGCAGAACGAAGGCACCAAGGCGTTCACGAAATCCTTCGGTGCGGCCTATGGCAGCCCGCCCTCGCAGGCCGCGCAGACCGGCTATGTGCAGGCCCTGCTCTATGCCGATGCCTGCGAGCGCGCCGGGACTTTCAATCCGGAGGGCGTCGTCAAGGCGCTGGAGGATTTTGAGTTCGATGGCCTGGGCAATGGACCGACATACTACCGCGGGTCCGATCATCAGTGCTTCAAGCCGGTCCTCGTTGTGCAGGGCAAGGAGCAGCCGAAGGACAAGTATGACCTGCTGGAGGTCGTGAAGGAGGTTCCGACCAAGACTGTTACCTATGACCCATCGATCTTCGGCGGAGAACTGGGGCCGGTCGGCACCAAGTGCTGATCGACTGAGAAGCTGGCGGCCGGCTGTCGCAGGCCGGCCGCCTCTTCGTTTGCCGCATCGTTTCTCTACCGGAGCGTATGGGATTCATGGACCAACTTATACTCCAGCTGCTCAACGGCCTCGACAAGGGCGCGGCCTACGCCTTGATTGCGCTCGGCCTGACACTCGTCTTCGGCACGCTTGGCATTGTCAATTTCGCGCATGGCGCCCTGTTCATGATTGGCGCCTTCTGCGCTGTCGTCTTCAGCCGCCTGCTCCAATTCGAAACCGTGACCATAGACCCCGACCGGCTGACCCCGTGGGGGTCGCCGATGGAGGTGCGTACGCCGCTCGTCCAGGCATGGCTTGGTGATTTCGGCGCTGTCCTGGTGCAGTGGTCGGTACCGCTGTCCGTTCTCTTTGCCATTCCGGTCATGCTCGTCGTGGGCATCGCCATGGAGCGCGGGCTGATCCGGCATTTCTACAAGCGCGCCCATGCGGATCAGATCCTGGTCACTTTCGGACTGGCGATCGTCCTGCAGGAGATCGTGAAGGCGAATTTCGGCGCCAACCCCATACCGACAAGCGCTCCAGCCGCCCTGGCCGGCAGTGTCGATGTCGGCGGATGGATGGGTTTCAGCGGCATCTTCTACCCCTGGTGGCGATTGGTGTATCTGGGCTTCGCGCTGACCGTCATGGGGATGGTGATCGCGTTCCTGCGCTATACGACCTATGGCATGGTGGTGCGCGCGGGCATGGAAGACCGGCAGACCGTCGGGTTCCTTGGCATCGACATCCAGAAGCGCTTCACGGTCGTGTTCGGCATTGCCGCCGTGGTCGCGGGGATCGCCGGGGTCATGTACACGCCGATCGTCTCGCCCAACTACCATATCGGCATGGATTTCCTGGTCCTGTCCTTCGTGGTGGTCGTTGTTGGCGGCATGGGCTCGGTGAGCGGCGCGGTACTTGCCGGCTTCCTGCTCGGAATCCTGCAATCCTTCGCGTCAATGAACGAGGTCAACAACATCCTGCCTGGCATCGACCAGGTCATCATATACCTCGTCGCCGTTGTCGTGCTGCTGGTGATGCCGCGCGGCCTGATGGGGCGCAAGGGCGTAATGGAGAACTGACATGAACGCCTTGCGGAACGATTTCATCTACCTCGTGGTGTTCGCCGCGGCGGTGCTGGCCATGCCGATCTGGCTGGCGCCCTTTGGCGCGGCCTATCCGGACCTGATGCAGAAATTCGCGATCTACGGCATCTTCGCAATCGGCTTCAACATCCTGTTCGGCATGACCGGTTATCTTTCGTTCGGGCATGCCGCTTTCCTCGGTGTCGGCTCCTATGCGGCGGTGTGGTCGTTCAAGCTGCTGAGCATGAACGTCATTCCGGCGCTTGCGCTGGCGATCCTGGTCTCCGGCTTGTTCGCCGCCGCCATCGGTTATATCAGCCTGCGGCGTTCCGGGATCTACTTCTCGATCCTGACGCTTGCCTTCGCGCAGATGTCCTACAACCTCGCCTATTCGGTGTTCACGCCGATCACCAACGGCGAGACGGGGCTGCAGCTCGCCCTCAATGATCCGCGGATCATCGATCGCGCCTTATTCGCCGATACGCCTGGTATTCCCCGCCCCAGCCTGTTCGGGCTCGAACTCGGCGGCTATGAAGCCTTCTACCTATGCGCGGTGGTCCTGATCCTGTGCTTCTTCGTGGCGATGCGGATCGAACGGTCGCCGTTCGGGATGATGCTCAAGGCCATCAAGTCAAACCAGACGCGGATGGCCTATACAGGCTTCAACACCCGCCCCTACACGCTGTCGGCGTTCATCATCTCGGGCATTTATGCCGGTATTGCGGGTGGGCTGCTGGCGGTTTCGGATCCGCTTGCCGGCGCGGAGCGCATGCAGTGGACCGCGTCGGGAGAGGTTGTCCTGATGACCATCCTCGGCGGTGTTGGCACCCTCGTCGGCCCGGTCATCGGCGCGGCGGTGATCAAATATTTCGAGAATATCTTCTCGGCCTTCCACAAGGCGAAGCTGGAGGACATCTTCTCGTTCCTGCCCGATGGTCTGGAGAATGTCGTGGTCTCGACCGTCTCCCCCTTTGTCGGCGAGGGCTGGCATCTCACGCTCGGCATCATCTTCATGCTGATCGTGGTCTTCCTGCCGGGCGGCCTGATGGAGGGCGCGCGCCGGATCAAGGCGCGCTTCGGCACCGGGCGCGGCGGTGGAAATGAGGCACGTTCAAGCAACCCGGCACCGGCGGAATAGGAGTCGCAACATGACAAATGCGGTGCTTCACGTCGCGGACGTGCATAAAAGCTTCGGTGGCCTGCATGCCCTGTCAGACATCGATCTGCAGGTCATGGAGGGCACGATCCACGCGATCATCGGCCCGAACGGCGCCGGCAAGTCGACATTGCTGAATGTGTGCATCGGGCGCCTCGCACCCGATTCTGGGGCGGTGGTTTTCGATGGCCAGGTGATCACGGGCAAGCGCCCGCACGAGATCAACCAGATGGGCATCGTGCGCGTGTTTCAGACACCCGAGATATTTCCCGATCTGACGTTGCTCCAGAACGTCATGGTGCCGGCTTTCGCGAAGCGCGATGGTGCTTTCACCCTCAATGCCTTTCGTGGGGCGGACAGGGAGACGGAGATTCGCGACGAGGCCGAGCACTGGCTCGCCGATGTCGGGCTTGCCGCACACAAGGATACGCAGGCGGCGAGCCTGTCGCGCGGCGACAAGCGCCGGCTTGAGCTGGCAATGGGGCTGATACAGCATCCGCGGCTCCTTCTCCTGGACGAGCCGACCGCCGGCATGTCACGCCACGACACCAACTCCACCATCGAACTGCTTAAAAAAATCAAGGAGCGCGGGATGACCAAGGTCATCATCGAACACGACATGCATGTCGTGTTTTCGCTGGCTGACCGCGTTACGGTCCTCGCGCAGGGACGCATCATCGCCGACGGCACGCCGGAAGAGGTCAGGGGCAGCGCGGTGGTGCAGGAAGCCTATCTGGGAGGTGCGCACCGATGAACGCCCTGACAGCGCCACAGGCCGATGCCGCCACCGGCACGCCTTTCTTCAGCGTGAAGGACATCCATGCCTATTATGGGGAGAGCTACATCGTTCAGGGTGTCAGCTTCGAGATCGCCGAAGGTGATATCGTGGCCCTGCTTGGCCGCAACGGCGCCGGCAAGACATCGACGCTGCGCACGCTGGCACGGGCACAAGACCCCCAGCTGAAGCGCGGGGAGATATGGCTCGGCGACCTTGCCGTCCATAGGCTGAAAGATTTTCAGGCGTCACAACACGGCATCCAGTTCGTGCAGGAAGACCGGCGCATCATTCCCGGCCTCACTGTCGAGGAGAACCTCCAGCTTGCGCAGATCGCCGAACCGAAGGGCTGGTCGCTGGACAAAATCTATGAATCTTTTCCGCGTCTGGCGGAAAGGCGCAAGCAGGATGGCGTGACGCTGTCCGGCGGCGAGCAGCAGATGCTGGCCGTGGCGCGTGCGCTGGCCCGCGACATCAAGCTGCTGCTTCTCGATGAGCCCTATGAAGGGCTGGCGCCGGTCATCGTGAAGGAGATCGAAAGGATCGTCGCGCAGATCAAGGAACTCGGCATCACCACCATCATCGTCGAGCAGAATGCGGTGGCTGCGCTTGAGCTTGCCAACCGCGCGCTGATCCTCGACATGGGGCAGATCGTTTTCGACGGCACCGCCCAGTCGGTGCTGGACAGCCCGGATCTGCGCAAGGAATACCTCGCCATCTGAAGCCGGCCTGAAGCAATGAGAATATCCCGCCTGTCCTGGACAGGTTATCGCTGGGAAATTCCGTGGTCGCCGTTTCAAACGCGAAATGGTGCGCTGGTCAGGGTGTAGATGCGAACCATTATATTATTGAAATAAATAGATAATTTGATTCTCCTAAGTCTTGATGCCTCAAGGCCCTGGTGGGGGCATCAAGACGAAGGAGAAGGGCGTTCATGGCAACAGATCAGCCGTAGAAGGCGGTGTCGATATCGGCAGCGGTGAGCTGGCTGATGCCGAGGAAGGTGAGGGTCGCCCCCGCCACCTCGATGACCACGCCGGTGTCGGTCACGGTCTGGCTGGCAATCGCCGCCTGCAGTTCCGCCAGCGTCGCATTTTCTACCGCGAGATGGTCCGTGCCCTGCTGGAAGTCGGTCACCGTAGCGGTGAGGATCGCATCGGCAAAGGCCGCATCATAGGCCCGCAGGATGAAGACATCCGCGCCGTCACCGCCGGTCAGCGTGTCGTTGCCGAAGCCGGAATAGAGCACGTCGTTGCCGGCACCGCCGGTGATGGAATCATGGCCCTTGCCGCCGCGCAGCTCGTCATTGCCGGCACCGCCCATGACCGTGTCGGCATTCATGCCACCCTGCGCGACATTGGACCCGCCGCCGGTCAGGTCCAGCGTATCGAAGCCGGTGCCGCCGTCGAGGCTGTCATTACCCTCGCCGCCAAACACGGAGTCGTTACCGTCGCCGCCCAGCAGCGTGTCATTGCCATCGGCAGAGCCAACCGTATCGTTGCCGGCACCGCCATCGATATAATCGTCATCCGCACCCAGCACGATGTACTGGCTGGCATCGTCGGCCACCACATAGTTCTGGCCGGCGCCGCCGGTGATGGTGGTCGAGCC